>JAFWYI010000240.1 GCA_017522745.1 Mailhella sp. | reverse complement strand
TGCCATATCACTGTTGCCGCCCTTGCGGGGACTGCATGAGGCGATGAGTATCGGTGCCGTGGTCATGATTCCTCCAACATAAAAAAGGCTCTCGAAAAAACGGGAGCCTTGAACCGTTTATGCGCGGCAGAAATGGTTGTGTATGGCCTCGTAGCCGATGCTGGTCTCCGGACCATGACCGGGATAGACTTCCACGTTGCCGGGCAGCGTGTAGATCTTCTCACGCAGGGAGCGGACGAGGGTGGGACCGTCTCCGAAGGGAAGATCGGAGCGACCGACGGAGCGGTAGAAGAGCAGGTCGCCCGTGATGATGACGCCCAGCTCATCGAAATAACAGCACAGGCTGCCCGGGGAGTGTCCGGGAGTATGGATGACGTGGCAATGCAGCGAGCCCCACGTCACTTCGCCGGGGGCAAGGATCTCAGCTTCGAAAGGCTTCATACGCATGCCGAAGCACATGCCTTTGCACAGGAACATGGAGCGTTCGTCCCAGTCTTCCTTGCCCACGAAAATAGGCAGGCCTGTGGCTTCAGCAATGTCGGCACAGCCGAGGCAGTGATCGGCGTGCAGATGGGTAAGCACCACGGCGCGCAGGGTAAGGCCGTTGTCCGAAAGGGTCTTGAGCAGGAAGGCGGTCTCGTCGGAAGGGTCGAATACCACGGCGTCCTTGCCGTTGTGGACGATGTGGCAGTTGGCTTCCAGCGGGCCGAAGGGCAACGTGATGACAGGCATGGCGTATCCTCGTGATCCTAGGTTTTGCTCACCATAGCCTTTTTGCCGGCAATCGTCCATGCCTTACTGCGAACGCCGGGCATCCTTCATGGGAGGACTGCCGAACAGCCGTTTATATTCCCGGGTGAACTGCTGCTGGCTTTCATAGCCCACGGCGTAGCAGGCAGCGGCCGCACTCATGTTTTCAGCTATCATGAGACGTCTGGCTTCATGCAGTTTGAGGTTCTTATGATACTGCAGAGGGCTGAGCGTGGTGATCCTGCGGAAATTCCTGTTGAACGTCGATTCCGCCATGTCTGCCAGTCTGGCCAGCGTTTCGATGCGCAGGCGTTCATGGCAGTGTTCCCGCATATAGCCTATGGCTCTGGCGATTTGACTGCCCTGAGTGGACGATGCGTAAAAAGCCCGCAGGCAGGCTCCGTTTTCGTCTTCTGCCAGATAGAAACAGATCTCCCTGATGATAAGATGCGAGATGAAACGGATGCGGCGTTCATCGCCTTCCAGCGTTACGAGGCGCAGAAACGCGTTGAGCAGTTCCGGCGTTGCCCGAGAGACGTATATCGCTCTGCTGGTGCTGGAAATACCGGAGCCGCCTGTTTCGCCAGGATTTTTTTCGTCGCTGGAGCTGGCGTCCTTCGCTTCGTCCAGCTCACGGAACATCTCTGCGAACGCACTGCTATCCATATCCAGCGCCAGTGCGAGGAACGGCGTGTCCTCAGAGGCGTCGAGCGAAAAGACCGTATGCATGTCCACGCAGTTGGCAAGGAACTGCCCGGGCTGGAGGAAGATCTCCTCACCGCTCATGGTCATGCGTGCCGCCCCTTGCACCACAAGGTAAACACAGGGAGAGAGCAGACCGGCTTCGGGCGCGGCAGGCGTATTTCTTCGCAGGCAGCGGAGTCCGGTCGCAGACAGCGCGGAAGATCCGACCTGAGGAACACGTTGAAGGAGAGTTCTGCGGAGAAGCTCAAAGTAGTGATGCAGCGGTTCGGCAGGGGCGCTCATGTGCGGCCTCCAGAGACTCGTATGCTGGAGCGGGATAGGGCAGAAAGATCAGCTTTCCTCGCCTCAGCCTTTTATGGAATCATAAGGAACATACCCCTATAGGAGCAACACTGTCAAATCTGTCATCTGCGCTTCCGGCGTTCAGGCGGGATTCCCGGCTTCCCCGCCACGGTAGCCGTTTTTTGCCTGTTTCGTTCCGGTGTGGGGCGAACCAGTACGCGAAACGGCAACATTTTTTTGGAGAAAAAGTTAAAATTATCGTTGCCAGCCAGCCCTTTTTCCTGCTGGAAGAGCCCTGACCGACCTCTGTGAACCTCCATCTCTTGAGAATGTGCCTTTACGCACAGGATTGACGCCTCGGGTCAAGGGGGTATTATGACCTAAACCTTATCCCGAGGATTGTGTATGCTCACTGCGATGATTCTTTATTGCGTACTTGGCGCTGTGGCCGGCCTGCTGGCCGGGCTTCTGGGCATCGGCGGCGGGGCCGTTGTCGTGCCCATGCTCGTTTTTGCCTTCGACTGGCTGAACATCCCCCAGTCCGTGGCCATACACATGGCCATCGGTACGTCTCTGGGCAGTATCATGTTCACGGCCATTTCCAGCGCCCGCGCCCATCACAAGCGCGGCGGTGTGGATTGGAACGTGGTGAAATACATCGCGGTCGGTATCCTTGTCGGCACGTACACGGGCACCTTCGTGGCGGCGGCCATTCCTGCCCGCTATCTCCAGATGTTCTTCGTCTGCTTCCTGTACTACGTGGCCACCAACATGCTGCTCAACAAGAAGCCCAACCCCACGCGCCAGCTCCCCGGCTTCAAGGGGATGACGGGTGCCGGCATGGTCATCGGCGCCGTGTCCAGCCTTGTGGGCATCGGCGGCGGCACGCTTTCCGTGCCCTTCCTTGTCTGGCATAACGTGGATATGCGCCGCGCTGTGGGCACGTCTGCGGCTATCGGTTTCCCCATCGCGCTGGCCGGCTGCCTCGGCTTCATCGTGAACGGCTGGGGTACGCCCGACCTGCCGGAGTACACGCTGGGCTTCATCTACCTGCCTGCCCTCGTGGGCATCGTGGCGATAAGCACCATCACGGCTCCTCGTGGTGCGGCGCTGGCCCATAAACTGCCCATCCCCAAGCTCAAGAAGATATTCGCCTGCTTCCTGTACTGCGTGGCGACCAAGATGCTTCTGGACGTCATCTAGTCGTTTCCCATCGGGATCAATAACGAAAGCCGCGGCTCTCAACGGAGTCGCGGCTTTCGTTGTATGCTTTCCTGTACTAGCTATCAGCGGATAGCCATGAGCAGCGGCAGGAGTATGGGGACGAACAGCGTCAGGCACATCCCGGAAAAGACGGCGAGGATGGCACAGCGTTCGCCGCTCACATGAGCGACCACAGGCAGGCAGGTATCCATAGCCGCCGCACCGCCCGCCAGCACTGGACCGAGTTTGCCGGAAAAGCGCACGAGGAAGGGCGGCAGGAGCAGGGCCAGCGCCTCATGGATCATGTTGGAAAGCAGGGCCATGGAACCCAGCGCCGGGTCGCCCAGCCGCGTGAGTATCACCGTGGCGAGGCTGTAGTAGCCGAAGCCGCCACCCACGGCCAGCGATTCTATCAGCGTGATGTCCGCAAAGGTGGACAGAACACACCACGCCAGAGCGGAACCCGCAAAAGTCCCGACCACAACGCCCAGCGGGATGAGCAGGATGCGCCCCTTCAGCTCGTGGATGACGCCCAGCGCCTTGAGGTCGAAGCCGACAGTCATGCCCGCAGAGAAAAGCAGGAGATACAGCACCCACACCGCGGCTTCTCCTGCCATTGGAGTAGGCTCGATGACGCGCATCCAACCCATAAGGGCCCCCAGCACGAAGAAGCCCAGCGCGATGAAGGAGCCTCGGCTCCTGGCAAGGCCGGAGGTATGTTCGCCGCCTCGGGTATTACTTTCCGGTGCGTATTCCGTGAACACGTATTTGCCCAGCAGACGTGCGGCCATGAAGCAGCCCATCACGGAAAACGAGCTGATGATGACCGCATACAGACCAAGGCTTTCGAGCTGACCGATGAGTTCGTCGTCCAACCCCAGCGCAAGGCCGAGCAGGAAGAGCATGGCGCGAACCGTCCATGTGAGGAATTCGTTCACCCACTTCACTGCCGGGGCATTATTTCTCAGGAGCCATCCGGCAGGAACGCCGCCGGCGATAAGACCTATCTCAAGAAGCATGGTGGCCTCAGCGGACTCGCGTATAGCGCAGATGAGGGACGGATCCGATGGAGCGGGATTCCGCCAGTGTGAAACGATTCGTGGAGGACTGCCAGAACAGCGGCTTGTCCTCTTCCGCTCCTGTGGCGGGAAACAGGACGAGGCTCAGCTCGTCCACAAGATCGTCGCGCAGGAAGGCGCCGTTGAGGATGCTGCCGCCTTCGAGGAGCAGTTTGTCGATGCCGAAGATAGCCTTCAGCTTATGCAGTGCCAGCGCGATGTCCAGCTCGGAAGCATCGTCTTCACGGCTGGCGAAGATATAGGAAACACCTACGCTCTGAAGGTAGGCGAGATAGGCCTGCGGAACGCCCGCGCACAGTACTTCGATGATGTGCGCGCCGCCATAGCCGGGGTCTTCATCTTCGATGGCGGGAGCCGTCCAGCCGAGACGGCCGCGGCGGTCGAAGGCTACGGCGAAGAAGGTGGCGTTTTCATCGGCCACATAATCCATGGGCGGTACGACTTCTTCGAGGAAAGGCGTGAGATCCGGTCGAAAGCCCTTGGTGAAACTGCCTTCCATGGTCACGCGTCCGCAGGCGTAGGCCATGGCCGAGAGTTCTCGGTTGACAGTGTAGTAGGCTTCCAGCGCCTCGGCGCAATGAGGCAAATCGAGGAATCCGCCAGTGACTTTACCGTCCAGCGACATGCCCATGTGGCAGATGACGTAGGGCTTGTCGAGTCCGTAAGTGTTATCGTTCATAGAACCTCCGGAAAGTGGAACGGCATGGTAGCCCAAACAGAGAAAAAGACCAAGGCAGTGAAAACGCAAGAAAAAGGCCCCTGCCGAAGCAGAGGCCCGAAAATTATGCCCTGTGGCGATGATTAGAACTTGTAGCCGAGGGTGAGGCAGAAGGTGTGGTCGTAGCCGTTACCGAACTTGCCCTTGAGGGTTTCGAAAGCGCCATCATGATGGTCAATAAGCGGGGTTTCGCGTTCGTGCATGTGGATGTAGGCGAAGTCGAGGGTCCAGTCTTCGTACTTCATGCCGAGACCGACGGAAGCCTGAATACGACCATTGGTAGGAATGAAGTAGTCGTGATATGCTTCGCCGTTGAGGGGAGAGGTTTCGTACATGATACCGGCACGAAGGGCCAGCCAGTCATACATCCAGTATTCGGCACTGAGGGAGAAGGCCCAGGTGTCACGCCAGTTCTTCTGCTGATGGATGCCGGTGTAAGGCTGGTTCGTGACAGGGTTAGTGCCGAAGAAATCCACGTTGAGAGAACGCCAGCGGCTCCACACGGTGTAGGCAACGTCGGCTTCGAAGCTCAGACGATCGGTAGGCTTGTAAGCAGCGCCGAGAGTGATGACGTCGGGCAGGACGAGCGTTGCCTTGCCGCGGGTGTTGCCCAGCTTGCCGCCACCGAGTACGAGCATTTCGCCAAGAGCATTACCGCGGACACGGGAGCTGCCGTTGAACTTCAGGCGTTCATGAGAGCGGTAAGTAAGGCCGGCGCTCCACTGGTCATTGAACTTGGCATGCAGGGCGAGGTTATAGCCGAAGGCGTGGCCGTTTTCAGAATGGATGCGGATATCGGCCTGTGCGCCCATTGTCGGAGCATTGAACTGCTGGTTCAGGCTGAGATAGCCCCAGGTGTAGTTTACACCGGCGGCCACGGACCACACGTCGTTCAGCTTGTAGGCGATGGTGGGGTTGATGGTGGAGGTCAGCAGAGTGATGGACTTGAGCAGGTTGGTCGGCATCTGAGTAGCCTGAGCACCCCAGTTGTCGGGGTAGGAATGGCCAAGACCCCAGCGGGTGAACATGCCCACGCCGAACCAGAACTTATCATTGAGCTGATGGGAAAGATAGCCGTGAGGGATAGGCCAGACCTGATGAGAGTTGCTCATCCAGTGGCCGCTTTCGGTTTCTACGTCGAGGTTCAGGGCAACGGCGGCGAGGCCGGCCATGAC
Organism: Mailhella sp.; assembly: GCA_017522745.1. Classification (GTDB taxonomy): domain Bacteria; phylum Desulfobacterota; class Desulfovibrionia; order Desulfovibrionales; family Desulfovibrionaceae; genus Mailhella. The sequence goes on along the minus strand of JAFWYI010000240.1, from coordinate 9,187 downwards.
CTGAGTGCCGGGGATCTGGGTGAGACCAGCGGGGTTGTAGGCAACGGCGGAAGCGTCGTCGGCACGACCCACCATACCGGAGGCAGGGCCGCCGCCGAAAGCGCCGCCACGGGCGCTGAGAGTGCTGATGGCGAAACCTTCAGCAGAAGCATTGACTGCGGAACCGGCAACAAGGCCGAGAGCGAGCACGGCAGCAGAGACGCCGCGCATAAAGCGAGATACGTTCATGATATTCCTCGGGGAATAAAGTTATCGGCAGAGCCGAGCTGCGTACTGTTCCCTGAATGGGCACAACCAGAGCGTTCCGCGTATCGACCTCTCCTCGACAGGCGGAAAACAGCACAGCTAAAAACGGATACGCCGCTTTGTCAAAAAAATCAAACAAAAAATCAGCGTATCCAGATGAAGCTGGCCTGCCTGCCATCAGGTACGCTATGTTTACGGAACTGCCTGTAAGAAAAGAAGTTTTCTGCATTGTCGAAGGTGCAGATGTCGAGCCCCAGTACACGGGAGGGCAAAAGCCCAGCCCGCACGAGCTGATCGCGGGCCAGCATCCACAGATTCATGGTCCGCTTCTCTGTATCGAACCAGCGGCTGAAGCCCTGCCCCCATTCTGAGGCGAAATTCGTGAACTCAGAAGCCGCCGGACCAAGGCTGGGGCCGCGTACTGCCCAGAGTTCTGCCGGGTCGAGGCTGTAACGCTGGCAGAACTCCTGCACCGCGACATACGGATAATCCTGCTGGTTGCCTTTCCAGCCGGAATGGAGGCCCATGACATAGCGCCCTGATCCGTGCGCGATGAGGATGGGCTGACAGTCTGCTGTCTTTATCATGAGAGCGAGACCTCGCCGCGTGGTGGCCAGCCCATCGGCATCTGTGACAGATGGAGCGGTAGGGGACTGTGCTTCCGGCTCGAATATAGTACGCACGCCATGCACCTGATGCACTTCGGCAAAGGCGTCTACGCCCAGCACGGCAGGGATGGACTCGCGCGCCCGCACGGTATCAGCCCATGCCGTCGGGGCCTGATCTCGGGCGGCAAGGTCGAGGGAGATGTTGCCGAAACCGCGCCCGGTGAACGCACAGCCTACGTTCGGTACGCCGGGGAACTGGAAGGGGATGATGGTCACAGGCAAAGCAGGAACTCCTCGGTGCAGACGGCCTGCACAGCTTTATCCCACGGTTCGCGGGGAAGGGTATCGAAAAGAAGATCGTGGAAGGCGAGCCCTACGCAGGGGCACGCGGCTCGGGCCAGCATTCGGTCATAATAGCCGCCGCCGTAGCCGATGCGGAAGCCCGCCCGGTCGAAGGCCAGCGCGGGCACGATGATGAGCGTGTCCGGCTCGGCAAGTTCTGCGTCGCTCAGCAGACAGGACGAAGCAGTGAGCGGCGGTTCCGGGATGCCGAATGGAGAAGGGACGAGTTCGTCCATCCCGCCGCAGAGGATGAGGTCCATCCCGCCGGGCCAGCCATCTTCCCCTTTGCGCCGGCAGCGCGGCAGAAATACTTCACGGCCTGAACGCCACGCATCGTCGAGAATGCGTTCCGTTCCCGCCTCGCCCTTTATAGAAATGTAGGCGACTACGCTGCGGCATTTCTGCCACAGCGCGCTTTCCAGCAGGCGTTCCTGCATGCGGCGCGAATGAAGTGCGCCTTCAGGCGAAAGGGCAAGAGTAAGCCGTCTGGCACGCAGTTCTGCGCGAAGGGCGTTTTTTTCAGATGTGGCAAGCGTTTCCATCCCCATATTTTTACTCTTTTTCTCGTTATTTGCCAGCTCTTCCCCTTTGTCAAAACGAAAAAAATACGCTATGGTGCCTCCCGGCAGATGAGTTCTGCCACAAATTTTCGTCCGCTCCAGTAGAAAGGACTCCTCTTCATGCCAAGCTCCTTCCCGGAATCAGCTCCGTACGTGCCGAGCTGTTCTTCTCCGTCGGCACGCCTTGCGCGTTTCACCGGGGCTCTGGGCGATGGCCCTTTGCCCGAAGATGGGCAGATATGGGTCGTGCTTGGCGATGTCCACGGTAAGATACGCCGTGTTCGTGAGATACCTGAACTGGAAAAAGCGGCCGGAGTCATTCTCACCGGTGATCTGACCACCTTGGGAGGCGTTGCCGCCGCCCGCGCCGTGATCGAGGCCATAGAGGTCCTGAATCCCGTCGTTTTCGCCCAGATAGGCAACATGGATCGCCCTGAAGTGAATGATTGGCTTGAGGCAAGGGGCATCAATCTGCACCGCCATGTGCGGAACCTGCTCCCGAACGTCGCCCTCCTTGGTGTGGGTGGTTCCACGTTCAGCCCTTTTGGAACGCCATCGGAATTTCCAGAAGCACGTTTTTCGGAATGGCTGGAAGAGCTTGCCTTGCGAGCCGGCAGCACACAGCATCTGGTGCTTGCCGCACATAATCCGCCATACAATACCGCCTGTGACCGCACGAGCAACGGCCTTCATGTCGGCTCCTCTGCCGTCCGCGATTTCATCGAGGAACATCAGCCCGCTATCTGCCTTTGCGGACATATCCATGAGTCCGTAGGGATGCAGCGCCTTGGCCGAACCATCGTGGCCAACCCCGGCCCCTTCTCCGCCGGATGCTACGCGCTGCTCTCTGTCGCCGAACGCGGCGTGCAGGTCTCTCTGCGAAGGCTGGACCGCTGACCTCGCATCATTTTTGAGGATCACATGAGTCAGACCCCCATTCTTCCCGAAGAATCAACCACTGAAACCGTCAAAAAGCCCGTCCGTAAGGGCAGAAAAACCAAGGCTGCCGCCGTTCCTGAGGTCCTGCCTGAAGCTGTTCCCGCTACTCAGGAAGAGGGCGCTCCTGCTCCGAAAAAAACTGTTCGCAGAAGCAGAAAGCCCAAGGCGGAAGCCGTGACCGCGGAGATCCCCGCGGGCGATGCCGCTCCCGAAGCCGCCACTGAAAATACGGAAGCCCCCAAGCCTCGCCGTGGTCGTCCCCGCAAGGCTAAGGCTGACGTACAGGACGAGCCTGCAGAAGTATCCGTTGCGGAAGCTCCTGTGACGGCTCCTGTGGAAACTCCTGCAGAAGCCGCGCCGGCCAAACCTCGCCGCAGTCGCAAGGCTAAGACGGAAGCCGCGCCGGCAGATGTTCAGCCTGAGATCCCCCAGCAGATCAGCCATAGTGACGAAGCGGCCAATGCGCTTCCCGCTGAGGACGCGGAAAAGGAAGCCCGCAAGTCCGTGAAGCGTGACCGCAAGCTGAATGGGGCACAGGGCGAGGCGGATGTGGAAGCCGCTCCCATCCCTGCAGAACAGCCTGTGGCCGAAGCCGCCGCAGAGAAGAACGCTCCTCGTGAACGCGCCGAACGTCTCGATCCCCGGAATCGCAAGGCTCGCAGACCTCGTGCTGAAGCCGCGCCTCTTGGCACCCCCGACTACGACAGCGCTTTCGACGATGATGACCAGATCGTGCATCTGGGCTCTGCCATCGTACTCGACGATATGCTTCCCCCTTCCGGTCTGCGTGAAGAGGGCAGGCGGGATGAAGACGTGGTGGAACGTCCGAACCGCCGTAATCGTAACGACCGCCGGAACAAGAAGGCCCGCCAGCAGGAAAAATTTCAGAAGGCCGCTCCCGGCAATCAGGCTCTTGAAAAACCTCAGATGCCTGATGACGACCTTGGCAACCGCGCCGAAGCTCCGGCCAAGCCTTCCAGCGATGCTCAGCCGGAATGGTTCGATGACGGCATCGTGACGAATATCCTGCCTTACGCCAATGAATACGGCGGAGACGTGCGTTCCCATCGTCGTATCAATACGCGTAAGGGGCGTCGCGACCGTGACGCTCAGCCCATGTTCAACGGTTCGCCGTATCTGCCCGCTCCCTACCAGCAGGAATTCTACGGTCAGCTCCAGCCTCCGCTCACGGATGCGCCTTTCGGCAACCGCAAGGATCGTCGCGGCAAGAAGAATCGCCGCAACCAGCAGGCCGTTCCTACCCTGCCTGCCGACTTCGATTTCAATGCTGCCATGCTCAACGATAGTGTCCTCGGGGTGGCTTTCGGCCGTCAGGAGGAAGATGACTTCGTAGAGGACGACGGTCCTCAGCCTGTCATCCTCGACCAGCCTGTGGCACAGCCCTTCTCTTCTGGCGATATGGCGGAAGAAGACCTTGAAGCGCTCGATGCCGCCGTGAACGGCAACCGCATCGCCGCTCCTGCCCGCCCCCAGCAGAAGGAGAACCGTAAGGACCGCAAGGGACGGAAGAACAAGGACGAGAAGGCTCCCCGCGAAGAGAACGCTGCGAGAGACGAGAAGGCCGCCATCGAGGAGACCAAGGCCGAAGCCGCTCCCGAACAGTCCAAGGCCGTTCGCGCCCTTTACATCAGTTCCGTGCCGGACGAGCAGGTGGAAGTGGTCATCACCGAAGATGGCCTCGTTACCGAGTATTTTGTGGACATGGCCCATCAGGTCAAGATCCGCGGGAATATCTATAAGGGTATCATCAACAATATCGATACCAATCTTCAGGCGGCCTTCGTGAATTTCGGCAACGGAAAGAACGGCTTCCTGCAGATCGACGAAGTCCATCCCGAATACTACCTCGTCCATCACGATTCCAGCCGCGGCCCCAAGTATCCTCCTATCCAGAAGGTGCTGAAGGTCGGTCAGGAAGTGCTGGTCCAGGTGGTCAAGGAACCTGCGGGTACCAAGGGCGCCTTCCTTACCACGTGGATATCCATTGCCGGCCGCTTCCTCGTCCTCACCCCCGGTCAGGAACAGATCGGCGTTTCCCGCAAGGTGGAGGATCCTGAAGAACGTGCCCGCCTCAAGGAGCTTCTGAACGATATCCAGCCCGGCGAGAACATGGGCGTCATCATCCGTACCGCCAGCGAAGGTGTGAACAAGGTCAGCATCCAGCAGGACCTCCAGCAGCTTCAGCGCATGTGGAAGGATATCCAGAAGAAGGCCCAGCAGGAAAAGTCCCCTTCGCTCATCTATCAGGAAGCCGACCTCGCCACCCGCTCGGTGCGCGACTATCTTTCTGAGGATATCGAAGATATCTGGACGGACGATGAAGAAACGAAGAAGCGCCTCGAAGGCGTCATCGACGTCATCTTCCCCGATCGCAAGAATTTCTACATCAAGCTGCACAAGGAACAGCGCCAGACGATGTGGGAACGCTTCGGTCTGCTCAAGCAGCTGGAGTCCGTGACCAGCCGTGAAGTCATCCTGCCTTCCGGCGGGCGTCTCGTCTTCGACCAGACGGAAGCTCTCATGGCCATCGACATCAACTCCGGCAAGACGCAGGGCAAGACCAACTTCGAAGCCATGGTGTTCCGCACCAATATGGAAGCTGCCGAAGCCATCGCACGTCATCTGCGTCTGCGCGATATCGGCGGTCAGGTGGTCATCGACTTCATCGAAATGCGCGACAAGAACCATTGCCGCGAGGTGGAACGCACCATACGCAACGCCATGCGTAAGGACCGCGCCCGCCACGACGTTGGCCACATGAGTTCTTTCGGTCTGCTGGAACTGGTCCGTCAGCGCACTGGCACTTCCGCTATTTCCATCACCACGGAACCCTGCCCGCATTGCCATGGCACCGGGGTGCGCCGCAATCTGGAATGGCAGGCCCTGCAGGCCATGCGCGATCTGCGCTCCAAGCTCTGCAAGAGCCTAGACAGCGGCAAGACTAGGAAGGCCGATCCGAAGGGCGACAAGTCCGAAATGGCTACCTTCGTGTATGAAAGCACTGCCGAACTGGCGCTGTATATCCTGAACCGTAAGCGCGACCGCATCGCCGCGCTGGAAGAAAAGTTCGGGGTACACATCGAGATCCGGTTGAAGTAAACGCACGAAGCCCCGCCCGGACAGTTACGGCTGTCAAGGCGGGGCTTTTTCAGGATATCTCATGTTCAGAACTTTTCTCGTACTTCTTTTCCTCGCGGCCTGCGGTGTTTTTTTTCAGCACAGCGGTGAGCAGGAAGGCGCACCTGCCCGCCCCGAAGCTCCTCGCAAAGTGGACGATTCCAGCCTTGAGTCGCTGAAGCGTATTTTGCCGCCCAGCCTTTTTGAACAGGACGTTCAGCCTGTTATCGAGCGTAACCGCAAGGAAGGACTGACCAGTTCCGAGCTGGAAGCGTTCGTGAGCAAGCTCGATACCATCAGTCGCGCCATCGGCGGGAAAGCCGGCGATGCCGTGGAAAAGGCCGTGAAAAGCGTGGAGGACTCCATGCCGCCTCGCAAGGACATGGCGGATCGCACCGCAGAAGTCGCCGGTACTCTGGCGAAGAATGTGGGTGAGGGCGTCAAGGAAAGCCTGCCTGTCCTCAAGGAACTTTCCGGGGATATCCTGCGCGGCGCCATCGAGGTTTTCTCCCGCCTGCTCGAGGCTGCCGCGAGCCTGCTCCAGAAATAAGGCTTTTGGGCGCTCCTTTGATTTTCCAATGACGAAAGGCATATCGTGCAGATATGCCTTTCGTGTATCTACAGTCCTTTATCTATAATGTTGCAAGATCACAGGTTTTCTTCCTGGGGCGAAAGCGCTGTGGAAGCCTGCACCACGACTTTGCGATCGTAGCTGGCGAACATGGCGTCGACCTCTGAACGCTCAGGTGCGGAGGTGACGAAACTGACCAGCGGGACTACGATGAGACCGGCCAGCATGGCAAGTACGCCGGCATTGATGGGAGACGACAGGAAGGGCGAGATGAAGGGGAGCCCTGCGAAACTGCACGCCATGCAGGCACACATGATGCCTACGCCCACAAGGAACGATGCCATGACTGCGGCCGGAGTCGTGCGTTTCCAGTACAGCGCGAACAGGAAGGGAGCAAGGAACGCACCTGCCAGAGCGCCCCAGGAAATACCCATGAGCTGGGCGATGAACGTGACGGAGCTTCTGGCCTGAACGATGGCGATGACCGACGACACGGCGATGAAGAAGACCACCAGCAGGCGTATCTGCAGGAGCTGGCTCCTGTTGCCCGGAAGTATGCCGCGGCGGCGCATCAGCGGAACGAAAATATCCAGCGCGAGCGTTGAGCCGGAAGTGATGACCAGCGAAGACAGCGTGGACATGGAAGCGGAAAGCACGAGGATGACCACGATGCCGAGCAGTATGTCCGGCAGACCGGAAAGCATGGTGGGGATGATGCTGTCGAAAACAGGCTTGCCCGGTGCCGCGTATTCCACGGACTCTGCATAGAGCTGAGCAAAACCTCCGAGGAAGTAGCAGCCTCCTGCCACGATGAAGGCGAAAACCGTGGAAATGATGGTTCCCTTGGAAATGGCGGATTCGTCGGTGATGGCGTAGAATTTTCCCACCATCTGCGGCAGGCCCCACGTGCCGAAGGACGTGAGCAGGACTACCCCTAGAAGTTCCAGAGGCGCAGGGCCGAAGAAGGAGATGAGCGCCCCCTGCATATCCGGGGCCTGAGGTGCGGGTATGGTGGAAAGTTTCGCCATGACCATGCTCATACCGCCGTTGCTTTCCAGAACGGCCCAGATGACGGCCACGATGCCGAAAAGCATGACGATGCCCTGAATGAAGTCGTTCACAGCCGCGGCCATGTAGCCTCCAAGCAGGACATAGGCGGCGGTGAGTACGGCCATGCCCAGCACGCACCATGTGTAGTCTACGCTGAAGGCCATGCCGAAAAGACGCGAGAGCCCATTATAGAGGGATGCGGTGTAGGGGATGAGGAAGATGAAGATTATGGCGGCCGCGGCGATGCGAAGCGCTGGGGAGCAGAATCGCTTGCCGAAGAATTCCGGCATGGTGGCACTGCCGAGATGCTGTGTCATGATGCGTGTGCGGCGGCCAAGCACATGCCACGCCAGCAGGGAGCCGAAGAAGGCGTTGCCGAGACCTATCCATGTGGCGGAAATGCCGTATTTCCAGCCGAACTGCCCGGCGTAACCCACGAAAATGACCGCAGAGAAGTAGGATGTCCCGTAGGCGAAAGCGGTGAGCCACGAGCCGGCGGAGCGGCCGCCCAGCACGAAGCCGTTGACATCGTTCGCACTGCGGCGGCAGGCAAAGCCAACGCCGAGTGTCACGAGAAAGAAGCACAGCAGGATAAGGATCTTGACCAGCATAGGGATTCCTCCGCGGGTTGGAAGCGCCGGAATCCCTGACAAAGAAAAAAGCCGTACAGAAACTCCGTGCGGCTTTGTTTTATCGTTTTCAGAAAGGCTTTCTGTGTTCTACCTTTCGCATGACACGCCGCAAGACCCGCTATGATAATAGAGGTAATAATAGGCGTTCATGGCGAAAATGGAGTTCATACGTTTTTCCTTTCGGCAAAAAGGATGCACCTCAAAAGGAGGAGTGTCAATAGCAGGAACGAACGCTGGGGACCTTACGCTTTTCCATGCAGGCGTATGGCGTAGTCCAGCAGGGTCTCCAGAAGTTCGGCAAAGGGCATGCCTATGGCCGCGGCTTCCTTGGGGATGAGGCTGGCGGCGGTCATGCCGGGAAGGGTGTTGGTCTCAAGGGCGAAGATCTCGCCATCTTCCCGCAGGCGGAAGTCGGTACGGCTGTACCCGGCAAGACCGAGGCAGCGATGAGCGGCAACGGCGGCTTCCTGCACCCGGGCGATGACTTCTTCGGGCAGCGGGGCCGGGCATATTTCAGCGGCACCGTCGTCGGCATATTTGTCGTGGAAGTCGAAGAATTCACGCTTGGGCACGATGAGGACCGGGGGCAGGGCTTTTTCCTCGCCGGGCATGCCCAGAACGCCGCAGGTGAGTTCCTGCCCGGTGATGAGCGGTTCGATGAGGACTTCCTGACGATGAGCGAACAGCGTATCCAGCGCTTCGCTCAGCGCCTTTTCGTCTTCCACGCGGAACAGGTCGATGCTGGAGCCGCCGGTATTGGATTTCACGAAAAGCGGATATCCAAGAGAGGGCTTCCAGTCGGCCGCCGGGCGGACAGGCAGGAAATCCCAGTCTGCGGTCTGTATGCCGGCTCGGCGGTACAGTGTTTTCGTGGCGGCCTTGTTCAGCGCGAGGAACGAGCCCACAGGTCCGGCGCCCTGATACGGGCATCCCGCGTGTTCCAGCAGGGCCTGCACGAGTCCGTCTTCTCCCGGCTGACCGTGGAGATTGAGGAAGGCCACGTCATGTTCTTCTGCAAGAGCCATGAGTTTGTTGAAGCCTTCGGAAAGGTCGAACAGGGTCACGGCATGTCCGCGTTCGGAAAGCGTACGAGCCACGGCG
>JAFWYI010000239.1 GCA_017522745.1 Mailhella sp. | reverse complement strand
GCTTTTTTCATGGTGGATATCAGCTCTGCTTCGTACTCAGCGGATAAAATTCGTCCAGATCCGAGGCTCGAGTTCAGGCATGGCAACGCCTGCCGCCTTGCCCGCTTCGATACATTTGAGCATCCAGGCCATGTTGCGCCCGAGCTGACGCATGGTCTGAAGACCTTCAAGGTCCTGCTTCACATCATCAGCACGGCTGCCGTGTACCTGATTCCAGTAGATGGAGGAAACGATGGGCATGTTGCTGATGGTGAAATACTTGTTCAGGTCATCGAAGGCCGTTGCCGCACCGCCACGCCGGCAGCTCACTACTGCGGCACCGGGCTTATTCGCGAAGAGCGCGCCACCAGCGAAGAAAAGCCTGTCCAGAAAACAGGAAAGCTGCCCGGATATAGAAGCGTAGTAGACGGGCGAGCCCAGGATGAAGCCATCGAACTCAGGCACCAGTGCCAGAGCTTCGTTCACCTTATCATCCATGACGCAGCGAGGTCCGACTGTTCGGCGGCATCCACCGCAGGCCAGACAGCCCGAGATGGGCTTGGTGCCAAGCTGGAAGATCTCTGCGCCGACGCCCTGTTTTTCCAGTTCCGAAGCCACTTCTGCCAGTGCCGTGTACGTACAGCCCTGTGCATGCGGACTGCCGTTCACAAGAAGAACCTTCATACGTACCTCCTATGTCAGATAAAAAAGGAGGCATCCAACAGCGGATACCTCCTTGAATTCATAATTCGCCCAGCCTGCCTTACTTGGAGGCTACGATGACGCGAGCCGCACGCAGAAGATGCTCGTTCAGGCTGTAGCCCTTCTGCATCACGCGCACGATATGGCCAGAGGCCACGTCTTCGCTGGGTTCCTGCCCCACAGCTTCATGGAAGTTGGGGTCGAACTCCTGCCCCACTTCACCCACAGGAACGAGCCCATGCTTCTTGAGGGCATCCAGAAGCATGGTGCGGGTCATTTCCACGCCGATCATCATGTTCTGGCACTCAGCGGACTGACCACCATACTGGATGGCGAGATCGAGATTATCGAGGGTGGGCAGCAGGTCGGAAAGGACTTTTTCAGAAGCATACCGAGCCTGCTCTTCCTTCTCGCGCTGGAGACGCTTCTTGAAGTTATCCATTTCCGCAAGGGCGCGGAGCTTCACAGCGTTAGCCTCCATGGCCACGTTGTAGGAACCGCAAAGTTTGGTGCGGTATTCTTCAAGCAGTTCTTCTTCCGTCTTTTCCGTGCGCTCTTCAGCCACGACTTCTTCCTGCATATCGAGTTCCGCTTCGTTCACGGTTTCTTTCTTTTCCGTTTCCTGACTCATTGAAAACCTCCAAAATGATAACCGAGAGTTAGGAACGATGCAGTCCCCTGTCAAGGCATGAGATGTGAAAATCGTTCAGCGGCGATGGGCCAGTGTGTGGAGTCTGGTAGCCATGGTATCCAGGACCAGCAGGGGGTTCACCTGCCCCTGGAGGGCATCCTGACTTGCCACGAAAACCTCATCCAGCTGAAGAAGGATATGTTCCGGCAAACGGCGGAACACCGCAGTAAGCACGCCGTCACCGCGTCTGGCAAGGCAGTCGGCCAGCGCTTTCTGCCCGATGAGGACTATCTGCTGAGCCTTGGCGGCATCCAGACCATTGCGCGCGGTAGTCATGTCGAACCAGCCGCGACCTTCGCTGACGAAAGTCCCCAGTGCCTGTTCCCACGGGCGCAGTTCCTCAGCGAGAGGACGCCCGGCCTCAGGCCATGGCAGGGTGATGACCCAGCCACGCGAAACAAGCGTAGGCAGAAGTCGTTCACGCTGGGGCGCGGTGAACACGAAGCAGGTATCCGGGCAGGGATCCTCAAGGACTTTCAGCAGGGAGTTGGCGGCTTCGATACCCAGAGACTGGGCTTCCGCCACAAGGATGACACGCCGCTGACCGAAGTGCGGCTTTTCGCCCAGAACAGGGCGCAACGCTCTGACCTCGTCTATCTTGATACTCCCGCCTCGCCCATCGAGCAGGAAGAGGTCGGGATGCATATCCGCGCCAAGACGAAGGCAGGACGAACACGAAAGGCATGGGCCCATAGCCGAGGCTTTGGGCTCCATGACTTCCGGATCTTCACAGTTGAGGAGTGCCGCCCACCACAGGGCGAGCGCTACACGGTCGGCTGTTTCGCCGCCTTCAAGATGCAGAAGCTGCGGAGGGCGGAACCTGAGCGCGCGAAGCATGGAACGCGGACGTTCCAACGCCCCGGACAGCGCAGGGGCAAAGGCGGTACGAGCATCCTCGATACCGGGAAGCTGTTCTTCTGCCGCGCTTTTACGTGCCGGAGCCTTTTTGCCCTCTTTGGCGACAGCCATATCAGTGCTTGAAGGTCTGATTTCTGTCAGGGCCGACGGAAATGAAGCCAGCCTTCACGCCGAGAAGCTCTTCGATGCGTTCCACGTAACGGCGGCAGTTCTCAGGCAGATCGTCCCAGCAGGTGCATCCGGTGAGATCTTCTTCCCAGCCGGGCAGAACTTCGAACACAGGCTTCACGTTATCGAGGCCGCGAGGAGTCTGCGGAGGATACTGCATGATCTTGCCTTCGTACTCGTAAGCCACGCAGACCTTGAGGTCCTTGAGGCCGGTGAGGACGTCGAGCTTGGTAAGAGCCATGGTGGTAGGATCGCACAGGCGAGTCATTTCGCGCAGCACCACGATATCGAGCCAGCCGCAGCGGCGCGGACGACCGGTGGTAGCTCCGAATTCGCCGCCCTGAGAGCGCAGGAAGTCACCCGTTTCATCAAAGAGTTCCGTGGGGAAGGGACCGGCACCGACGCGGGTGGTGTAAGCCTTGACGATGGCGATGCGTTCGTCGATGAGACCGGCATTCACACCAGCACCGATGGAGGCATTGTCGCACACCACGTTGGACGAGGTGACAAAGGGATAGGTGCCATGATCGATGTCGAGCATCACGCCCTGAGCGCCTTCGAACATGATGTTCTGACCAGCGGCATTGGCTTCCATGATGAGGGAGGAAGCATCGGCGAGATAGGGCACAAGGCGGGGGGCCAGCGCCATGAGGTCGTTGAACACCTGTTCGGGGTCGAGCGCGGGCACACCGTAAAGCTGAGTGAAAAGCACGTTCTTCTCTTCAAGAGCCTTCTCGATCTTGGCCTTCAGCACTTCAGGATCGGTGAGATCGCCGGCACGAACACCCACGCGGGACTTCTTGTCTTCATAGCAGGGACCGATGCCGCGACCGGTGGTACCGATCTTGGCCTTGGCCTTGCCTTCACGCGCACCGTCGATAGCACGATGGTAGGGCATGATGAGGTGGGTCTTGTAGCTGATCTTGAGGCGTTCCGGGCTCACATCGAGGCCAAGCGCAGCGAGAGCATCGATCTCTTCAAAGAAGCTCGCAGGGTCGAGAACGACACCGTTGCCGATGATACACATTTTTCCGGGATGCAGGATGCCCGAGGGCACCACATGGAGGACATATTTCTTACCATCCACGATGACGGTATGCCCTGCGTTGTTGCCGCCCTGAAAACGGACCACCATATCCACTTCGGAAGTGAGCAGATCGACGATCTTACCTTTGCCTTCGTCGCCCCACTGCGCACCAACGATTGTCATATTAGACATATATGTCTCCTTGAAGAGCCTTCCATGAAGAAAAAGGAAAACTGACGTTCCTTTGGACGTACCAAAGGCCCATTTATAAACCCCTTTGACAGGGGGCGTCAATACGCAACCCGCCCTCGTTAAGGCCGACAACGCAGAGATAGGCTCTTTCCCGACCCGGGATCTCCTGAAAAACAGCGCCGCCCCCTCTCCTCATGCAGAAAACGCAGACTTCGGAAGGGCCTTCCAGAATGTTACGCACTGGTCGGACCGCGTCTGCCCTCCCCCTTGCGACGGATGATGGGCTTTTCCGTCACATCCTGACGGGAGCGGCCGGACCTCTTCCCCGGGACGGTTTTCTCCTCGGGGGCTGTAGCCGGACGACTGACGGCATCTTCCGCGGCCGCCTGCT
>JAFWYI010000238.1 GCA_017522745.1 Mailhella sp. | reverse complement strand
TTCAGGGATCTCAGGATCGAGATAGGTGGCGGAAAGATATTGTTCCACCATGCTGCGGAGTTCGGCGGACATGATCACCCCTTTATCTATTCGTCGTCGGCTGGCATGTCGAAGGGGGCAAGGGCTCCTTCGGAGCAGATGCGGATATCGTGCCGGGCGCGTTCGAGCTGTTCTCGGCAGGCTGTGGCGAGCGTGAGCCCTTCCTTATACAGAGCAACGCTTTCTTCCAGCGGGGCCGTGCCGCTTTCCAGCGCGGACACTATCTGCTGGAGCCGTGCCAGCCGTTCTTCGAAACTCGGTTCTTTTTTCTTCATCGGGCGCTCCGTGGCTTGGAAGCCTTGGGCTGTTCTTGAAAAATACTGCGCGACGGGCCGCCAGTAAGTACGGGCGGGGAGTGAAGCAGAGGCATGGCATCTACCGCAACACCCTGCACAAGGAAGCCGAAGTGCAGATGAGGGCCGGTAACACGACCTGTAGCCCCGGAACGACCGATGACCTGTCCTTTTCTTACGCTGTCCCCGGGCCTCACGTCAAAGGAAGAAAGGTGTGCATACGTGCTGATAACACCCTGACCGTGGTCCAGATACACCATTTTTCCTCCAAAATACGTATTTTCTGCCAAAAGTACAGTGCCCGTACATACCGCTTTCACCGCAGTTCCTTCAGCGCAGCGCATGTCCGTCCCTTTATGCGGCGCTCTCGGCTGACCGTTGAATACTCTTCTGCCTCCGAAAACACTGGTGATGCCGCCGGGGACAGGCCGCTTAAGGGGCAGGCTCCAGCGTTTTTCCGTGCGGGAAGCCAGAGCCTTGCGGCTGAGGAGGCGATCCCGTTCGATCTGTGCCATGGCCTCCGCCGGAGGAGCCACATACCTGGGGGCGACTTTGAGTATGCTTTTCGGCCAGTTCACGGCCAGAGGCGTGATGATGAATTCGTGTTTTTCTCGGGGGATGGTGATGGAAAGTACCTGCTCTTTCTGCGCGTCCAGCGGCACAGCAAGCAGGATCTCGGCCTTCCACAGCGCTTTCTTCGGATGCTTCACGGCTTTTGCTTTCAGCTCCTCGCCGCGCCAGTAGAAAAGGGCGGAAAAAGGCTTGTCGTCCTGAACGGAAACCGGGAAGGCATGTCCCTGACTCACACGAGGAGGAACGGAGAACTCTGCCCCGAAGGCGGAAAGAGGGAAGCAGAGGCAGAGGATGAAGAGGAACGCGCGAAGCAGATTCATCGAGTGTGGTCTCCCGGAAGAGTGGGGGATGCCGGGGCGATATCGTCCACGGTGGTCACGAGCTGACCGTCGGCCAGAGCCACGGTGACACGTCTGCCCGGAGCTGTCTGATGGACGGAACGCAGGAAGGAGCCGTCTTCCGCAAGAGCCATGGCATAGCCGCGTTTCAGCGGTTCGAAGGGATCGAGCGAGCGGAGCCGCAATTCCAGACGAGTGAGTTCATGTTCCTGCCTGAGCCCCAGTATCCTGCCCAGAGAAGGGAGCGGTGCGGCCGCGCGTTCCGCGGTCTGCTGAGCCCTTTGGAGCCGCTGATCTCCGGCACTGGCAAGGCGAAGCGAAAGACGTTCGAGGACGCGGGAATCCTGTGTGAGCCGGGCATCGAGCGCGTTGTCCATACGACGCCGTGCCGCAAGGAGCTTCTCTTCCTGCAAGCGCAACCGTTCCAGCGGAGAGAGCAGAGTGAGGGCGCGGTTCGCGTGTTCGAGGCTGTTCGACAGCGTTTCCAGCCTGTACTGGATGGCCTGCGTGAGGGCAAGCTCCATACCATCCACATACTGTTCGAAGGTACGGCGTTCCTGCCACAGGAGCTGAGCTGTGTGGCTGGGCGTGGCGGCAGAATAGTCTGCAGTGAAATCTGTGATGCTGTGGTCTATCTCGTGCCCGATGCCTGCCAGGACCGGGACTAGTGAAGCGTATACCGCACGTGCTACGCGTTCGTCGTTGAAGGCCCAGAGATCCTGAGCCGAGCCGCCGCCTCTGATAAGCACGATGACTTCGGCCCAGCCGTCCGCACCTGCAAGACGGAGAGCCTCCACGATGCGGGGCGGGGCCTCTTCACCCTGAACAGGCGTGGGATAGATGCGGATCTCAGAACCAAGACCGCGTTCCCCGGCGATGCGGATGAAGTCACGTATGGCCGCACCTGTGGGAGCGGTGACGACGGCAACGCGCTTCGGTTCCCGCGGGATGGGGCGCTTGTGCGCGGCATCGAAGAGCCCTTCGGCCGCGAGCCGGCGCTTGAGGGCTTCGAACTCCTGATGCCACAGCCCGAGCCCGCCGACCTGCGCGAAGTCCACTATCATCTGATACTGGCCGCGCGCACCATACACCGTGAGATGACCGGCGCAGATGAGCGTCTGGCCGTTTTCCATGGAACGCGCCGCACTGGGACGCGGACCGTCTTCCCAGACCTCACCGGTGAGCGGGTCGAAGGCTTCGTCCTTCTGCTGACCTCGGAACCATACGCAGTTGAGCAGTTCTTCGCCTTCTTTCAGCGAAAAATATACGTGACCGGAGGAAGGCCGGGAAAGGTTCGTCACCTCGCCCTGCACCCAGAGATATGGGAAACGTGCCTCTACGGCCTGCTTCACCTTCTCTGTCACCTGTCTGACACTGAGTATGCTGTCCATGCGATAGATATGTTTTGGGGGAGAACCCCCGTTCTGCAGTACGGTGAGTTCTCCCCCAAGCCCCCTCTCCTCCCAAGACTTTCATTTGGGAAAGGGAGCGGGGAGGAAGTTCGGGAATTAATTAAAAGTCTTTGGAAGATGGGAGGGGTTCGGGGAGGGAAGGAATCTTTTCTACAGAAAAGTTCCTTCCCTCCCCGACAAACATTCCCAGTCTATCCTAGCGCTTCCAGCTTTCCAGTACGGAGTCGTACC
>JAFWYI010000237.1 GCA_017522745.1 Mailhella sp. | reverse complement strand
TTCATCTCGAACTCTTTGCGAAGATGACCGGCGTTGATAAGATTGCCGTTATGACAGAGCGCCATTCCTCCCCGCACATGATGTACCACGATAGGCTGGATATTGTTGGGATTCATTCCTCCGGTGGTAGAGTAGCGCACATGTCCTACGGCGATATTCCCCGTACCAAGGTGCTCAAGAGCCTCTCGTGAGCACACTTCGCCGACAAGACCTATGCCGCGAAGCTGATTGAATATTCCTCGCCGGGAAACAGCGATACCACAGCTTTCCTGACCTCGATGCTGAAGAGCGTACAGGCCCATATACACGCTGTGTGCCACGTCGTATTCCTTTGGCGACCACAGGCCGAACACTCCGCATTCTTCATGGAGGGAATCGAACATACTATCCTCAAAAACCGAGAAGGCTTCTCTAAAACAAACAGAAACGTTCCAGAGCTCAACGATCGGAGGCGTTTTGTTTTCCAATACTCTGGATGTCGAATTGCACGAACTATAAACTGAGGCCCTTCATACGGCCGAGGGCTTCCTCGGTGTCGGCGTCGGTGCCGAACGCGGTAAAACGGACGTAGCCTTCCCCGCTGGGGCCGAATCCCGCTCCGGGCGTACAGACCAGCGAAGCCTGACCGAGCAGACGATCGAAGAATTCCCATGAGCCCATACCGTGGGGAGTTTTTGCCCAGATGTACGGAGCGTCCACACCGCCCCAGCAGGAAAGCCCGAGCGATTCCAGTCCGGCCCGGATGCGGTTCGCGTTCTTCATATAGGAACGGATGACGGCGTGTATCTCTCTGAGCCCCTGCTGGCTGTACACGGCCTCAGCGGCACGCTGTACGATATAGGCGCATCCGTTGAACTTCGTGGATTGGCGCCGCTGCCACAGATCACGCAGTCTGACGGGATTTCCGTCGGGCCCTGTCACCGTCACGCTAGAGGGGATGACGGTGAACGCACAGCGAAGGCCGGTAAAGCCCGCCGTTTTGGAAAAAGAACGGCATTCCATGGCCACTTCTTCCGCGCCGGGAATCTCGAAAATGCTGTGCGGGATATCCGAATCCTCATGGATGAACGCTTCATAGGCCGCATCATAGATGATGAGCGCGTGGTGACGGCGGGCATAGTCCACCCACCCCGTGAGAGCGTCCCGGCTGAGAACAGTCCCTGTCGGATTGTTCGGGTAGCAGAGGTAGATGACGTCGGGGACGACCGCAGGAAAATCGGGAACGAAGGCGTTCTCTTCCGTACAGGGAAGATAGATGAGGTCGCTCCAGCGTTGCCCGTTCCATGTTCCGGCGCGGCCCGCCATGGCATTGGAGTCGACATAGACAGGGTACACGGGGTCTGTGACCGCCACTCGTGAGGAGAGGGAAAACAGTTCCTGTATGTTGGCCACGTCACATTTCGAGCCGTCACTGATAAAGATATCTTCAGCTCGTATATCGATGCCCCGGGATCGATAGTCATGCGCCGCCACCGCTTCGCGCAGGAAGGCGTAGCCCTGTTCCGGCCCATAGCCTCGGAAGGAGGAAGCCTGCGCCATCTCTTCTACAGCCGAGTGCAGAGCGGAAACGACCGTGGGAACAAGAGGCTGTGTGACATCACCTATGCCAAGGCTTATGACAGGGAGAGCACGGCTCTTTTCCTTATGAGCCTGTACCTTGGCGGCTACAGCGGCAAAAAGATAGGAGCCAGACAGACCGGCATAATGTTCATTGCTGCGAATCATGCTTCACCTCTTTCGGTTTGGCTGTAGTCAAAAAGGAATACGCCGGAGAAAACCGTTCTGGCCGGGCCAGTCATGAAAACATGGTCTGAGCGGCTGTTCCATTCGATATCGAGCTCTCCGCCCAGAAGTTCCATACGGAGATTCCTCCCCGTTCGACCTGTCAGCACACAGGCAACTGCCGCGGCACAGGCCCCGGTCCCGCAGGCCAGAGTTTCTCCGGCTCCCCGTTCCCAGACGCGCATACGGGCATGATCGTGGCGGACGATCTGAACAAATTCTGTATTTGTCCGACAGGGAAAATAGGGATGATTCTCGAACTGCGGGCCAATGACAGGAAGGTCGAGACTGCCCGCGTCTTCCACAAAAATGACGGCATGGGGATTCCCCATGGATACGCAGGTCATGTTCCATTCACGCCCTGCCGCATAAATGGGATGCTCTATGCAAGGCTGATCGTTATTGTCAGACGCAGTGGGTTCAGGCACGACAGGGATACGCTGGCGGGCAAGTTCCGGCTTTCCCATATCCACACGAACAAGTGAAGTTTGTGTATCCTTTTCCTTCAGGACATGAAGGATCTTGTTTCCCGCACGGGTCTCCAGCCTTATGACGGGACTCTTCACCAGCCCGTTCTGCCATGCCAGCCTGCCGACACAGCGGGAAGCGTTGCCGCACATTTCGGCTTCTGTGCCGTCGGCATTGAACATACGCATACGCACATCGGCTTTGTCTGGAGACGATGGCGGCAGTACGAGAACGAGTCCGTCAGAGCCGATGCCGAAATGCCTGTCGCTTACGGCCTGAGCAAGAGCCGATATATCGATCTCTCCCGTATCGAAAACACTGCCTCCTTCCGAAAGGAATGCCGTGTCAAAACCATTGAGATACACATAATCGTTGCCGCAGCCTTCCATTTTGATGAAGGGTATCTCACGCATGATGTTCATCTCCCTGAGTATGGAAAACTTCTTCCGTGGCAGAAGCCGTTTCTGCGTCTTCCGCAGATTCTGCCTGACGCCGAAGCATGTTCTTGTAGTCCAGCGGCATGACCTTGACGAAAAGAGGCAAGGCGGCATCCCAGTTGGCCAGCAGGGAGGCCGCTTTCGTACTTTCTGTATGGGCGGCATGCTGTTCCACAAGACGGCGGAGAAGTTCGCGGTCGTCCTCCTGCCAGACGGATTCCAGATCGACGCTTTCGATATTGCACCGGTTCTGGAAGTGTTCATCAGCGTCATAGACGTACGCCGTGCCCCCGCTCATTCCAGCGGCAAAATTATAGCCGGTGCGGCCCAGTACCACGACGGTACCGCCAGTCATATATTCACAGGCATGGTCTCCAACACCTTCCACCACGGCGATAGCTCCGGAATTGCGTACGGCGAAACGTTCGCCAGCCTGTCCGCAGAAATAGGCTTCTCCGGAAGTCGCACCGTACAGCGCCACATTGCCTGCTACAGCCTGTTCCGCGGCCGAAAGACGCGCATTGCGGGCAGGTCGCACGACAAGGGTACCGCCGGAAAGTCCTTTGCCCGCATAATCATTCGCACAGCCCTGCACTTCGAGGGTGATGCCCGGGGCGAGGAAGGCTCCAAGACTCTGTCCGGCCCTTCCGTGCAGACGCAGGCGCAGACTGTGTGGGGGAAGGCCGGAAGCGCCGATACGACGGACGATCTGCCCCGAAAGGCGACTGCCGACGGCACGATCGGTATTGCGCAGTTCCCCTTCGAAGAATATGCGGGGGCGCGTACCGTTCAGAACCGGCTCTGCGGCTTCTTCCAGCGCCTGTTCCAGCTCGGTCGGGTCTCTGTGGGCCAGCACATGCGTGTGTCTCCGGCCTTCCGACTTTTTCGAAGCAAAAAGCATACGGGTGAAGTCGAGCTGCGCAGCCTTGCCTTCCAAATCCTCTCTGCGGCGCAGGAGATCGGCCCTGCCGATGACCTCATCGAGTGAAAAAAAGCCCAGTGCGGCCAGCTCCTTTCGGAGATCCTCGGCCACAAAACGCAGGAAGCGTTCTACCTGAACAGGTTTTCCTCTGAAGCGGCAGCGCAGGGTCTTATCCTGTGTGGCGATGCCAGCCGGGCAGCGGACTTTCATACAGTTCCGGCACATGACACAGCCCATGCTCACCATGAGAGCAGTACCGAAGGCAAATTCTTCTGCTCCCAGCAGCGCGGCTATGAGTACGTCGCGCCCCGTGCGAAGCAGACCGTCCGTTTGCAGGGTTATCTGCTGACGCAGACCGTTGAAGCTCAGGGCCTGCTGGACTTCTGCCAGCCCGAGTTCCCAGGGAAGGCCTACGTAGTGGATAGCGGAGTGAGGGCTTGCTCCGGTGCCGCCGTCGTGTCCGGAAATGACGATGCTGTCCGCTCCGGCTTTGGCCACGCCTACCGCAATGATACCGACGCCGCTTTCCGCGACGAGCTTCACAGAGATCCGTGCCGCAGGATTCAGGGTACGCAGATCGTAGATGAGCTGTGCCAAGTCTTCGATAGAATAGATGTCATGATGAGGAGGTGGCGAAACAAGAGAAACTCCGGGCATAGTCCCGCGCACACGCGCTATCTCTGCCGTGACTTTGTATGCCGGGAGCTGACCGCCCTCACCGGGCTTTGCCCCTTGTGCCGCTTTGATCTGTATCTCTTCCGCATGGACAAGATATTCTGCGGTGACGCCGAAACGCCCCGACGCGATCTGCCGGATGCGGGAACGGCAGTCGTGCAGGCCCTGTTCATCCTTCAAGGGAACGACACGCGCCGGATCTTCTCCACCTTCGCCGCAGTTGGAACGAGCCCCGCAGGCATTGCAGGCTTCGGCGATGGTACGGTGAGCTTCCTCACTGATGGCCCCGAATGATATGGCCGCACCGACGAAACGCCGAAGCAGAGAATCTGCGGATTCCACCAGGGAAAGAGGTACTGGCGATCGTCCAGTGTCCGGCACGACGTTCAAAAGGGAGCGCAGAGTGAATCCCTGCCTGTCGATGCTGTGACAGAGCTCCGCGAAATGACGCCACGCCTCTTCCTTCGGTCTGTCGCCAAGTACGGCGTCATGGAGGGCTTCGACCGTAGCTCTGTCCCACTGATGGAATACGGAGATTTCATCCGTGAGGACGTACGAGGGCAGATCCCACGCTTTGGCATGACGGGCAGAGGCTTCATGAGCCAGCACGTCCAGATCCATTCCCCCTATGCCGCAGGGGGTACCGGTGAAATACCGATCGATGACATTCTGGGAAAGTCCTATGACCTCGAAAGGCTGAGAACCGAGGAAGGAACGAAGCGTCGAAACGCCAAGGCGTGCAAAAGCCTTGAGCAGACCTTTCTTCAAGGCTCCGATATACCGTTCCTGTGCGCTTTCTTCGCTGAGAGGATGCCCTTCCGTGGAAATCTTTCCTTCCCGCGCCAGCCCCTGAACAGCTTCCAGAGCGGCGTGAGGATAGACGGCGTTCACGCCGTAGCCGATGAGCTGTGCCATGTGCATGACTTCGCAGGCCTCGCCGCTTTCCGCGATGATGCCGCAGGCATGACGAAGACCGCAGCGTATGAGGTGGTGATGCAGGCCGGAACAGGCCAGAAGCGCAGGGATAGGAGCATGGTTTTCGTCCATGGCGGCATCACTGACGACGAGTAATGTTGCACCGCTCTTCAGCGCCGTTTCGGCTTCGCTGAAAAGTCTGTCGAGGGAAGAACGAAGATCCTCGCCATTTCCTCCGGCAGGAAAAGTGGCGTCGAGAGTGACCGCTTTGACGAGCGTTTTGTCAGAATTGCGGATACGGCGCATATCTTCTGCCGTAAGAAAGGGATGAGGCAGACGGAGAGCGGCACAGCTTTCCGGCTCAGGCATCAGAAGGTTGCCTTCGCGCCCTGCGTGACCCATAAGCGACATGGAAAGCTGTTCACGATACGGGTCGATGGGGGGATTGGTTATCTGAGAAAAACGCTGTTTGAACCAGTGAAAAAGCGACTGCGGATTAGGAGACAGGCAGGCCAGAGGCTGATCCGTACCCATGGAGCAGACCGGCTCCTGAGCATCTTTCGTCATGGGTACGAGGATGCGCTTCTGCCAGATCGCATCGCACCCCGCATGGCGGAGCCGACGCTCCAGAGGAGGGAATTTCGACGGCTCGGCAGTCGTGCCGCCATTGAGATGTTCCAGACGTACGCTGTGCTTCTGGAGCCATCTCCGCCAGGGCTGAGAACGTACGACCTGCCCCTTTATCTCGGCATCCGAAGCGAGGCGATGCCGGGCCATATCGGCCAGTATCATGCAGCGAGGGCGAAGCTGTCCGTGCTGAACGACGGCATCTTCCGGAATATCGACGATGCCGCTTTCAGAGCCGAGAACGACAAGCCCGTTTCTGTCCATGCTCCAGCGGCAGGGCCTCAAGCCGTTACGGTCGAGCATGGCCCCGACCTTGCTCCAGCCGTCTGTAAAAACAAGGCAGGTAGGGCCGTCCCACGGTTCCATGAGCGCAGAGTGATATTCGTAGAAAGCGCGTTTATTGTCCCCCATGACGAACGTCGAACCGAAGGGTTCGGGGATCATCATCATGAGAGCGTGGGTGAGGCTGTACCCGCCCCTTACGAG
>JAFWYI010000236.1 GCA_017522745.1 Mailhella sp. | reverse complement strand
GGGCATGGCCACACCGCACTGGCCTGCAATGCGGACTTCAAGGATAAGGCTGTGCGCGATCAGTATGAGCAGACCGAACACCGTCATCTGAGCCACGGAAAGGTCAGGCATCTGCGGCATGAGCGAGATGAGTACCATCAGCCCTGAATACATGTTGACGAGTATGCAGGGTATCCAGGCGAGGCTCATCTCCGCAGGAAGGCCGAGCGCATCCATGAGCGGGCGCATGGGCATGGCGAGGTAGGGGATAAGACCGCTTTCCTCCAGCGCCTTCACGATGATGACGATGGGTATGAGAAAGCGGAATATGCCCAGCGCTACGCGATGTCCGTCACGCCAGCAGGTAAACAGCATTTTGAAGAAAGCGGAGAGCATTATTTCGCGCGGTCGAGATAGCCGTAACGGGCGGCAACGCCTTCCGTGCGGCTGATGATGCGGGAGACGACCTCATCCACGGTGTCGGGCGTGACAACGCCGAGATCACGGACGAGGTAATATTCCATGGAGCCTTCGGAAAGAGCCAGCGTCCACACCACGGTGTACACAGAGCCCACGCCGGGACGGGAGGGGAATTCGGCGGCGGTGGAAAGCAGGATGCGGAATTTGGCTTCGCGTTCAGGGGCGGCGGGATTGGTGCTGTTCACCTTGGTCTGAAGGCGCGTGAACAGGGTGGTGCCGATGGTGTCGTTGCCTTCGAATTCGACGACGACAGGCGTGCGGCGTTCCATCTTGCGGGGCGCGGCATCATCAGCAAGGGCCTGCGTGGTGAAGCATACGGTGAACAGGAGAGCAAAAAGAGAAATGAGGCGGGAAACGTTCATAGGTACTCCCAGTGCCACAAGGGCGTTTTTTACAGAAAGACCGGCCCTCCGCAGGGAAAGCCGGTCTCATCTGGTGCGATATTAGAAGCCTTCTTCCAGCGGGGGCCAGATAAGGCCCAGCTCGGGCTGGGGGGCAAGTTCACGCTCAGCAGGGGTCAGAAGCATGCGCCGTCCTTCGAGGTGCAGCCGCTCTTCGGCCAGCCACTGCAGGGCCTGGATATAGATGCGGTGTTCGAACACATGGATGCGGTCGAGCAGCTGTTCATCGTCCTCATCCTGACGAACGGGCAGGATGGCCTGAACGATGATAGGGCCGCCGTCCATGACAGGATTGACCACATGCACGGTGCAGCCGCTGAACTTGGCACCATACTCCCAAGCGTCTCGGGCGCCGTGCGTGCCGGGGAAAGAGGGCAGTACGGCAGGATGGATGTTGAGGACACGATCCGGGAAGGCGTCGAGGAAGGCGGGAGTCACAAGGCGCATGTACCCGGCAAGAGCCACGGTATCCACACCGGCTTTCTGAAGTTCTTCGACCATACGGAGGTCGAAGCTCTCACGGTCGGCGAACTCCTTGTGGTCGATGCACAGGTGCGGGATGCCGTGTTTCGCCGCGCGTTCCAGAACTTTGGCACCGGGGCGGTTGGCGATGATGATACGGATCTCCGCGTCCAGCTTGCCGGATTCCACGGCGTCGATCATAGCCTGAGCGTTGGTGCCGGAACCAGAAGCAAGTATGCCGAGCTTGAGCGTCATGACGGGCTCCTTATTTGGCAAAGGCGGCGCACACGGCGTCCACCAGAGCGGGGATGCTGAACTTTTCGGGCTGGATGTCCGGTTCGAAGCCGAGTTCGCGCATGGTCTGGGCCGTGACGGGGCCGATGGCGGCGAGCTTGACTTCGGGGTGGGCCTTGAGGACTTCGGCCGGGATGGCGGCAAGGAAGTTGCGCACCGTGGAGGAAGAGCCGAACGTCACACAATGGAGTTCACCGGCTTCGAGGGCTTCCATGACCTTCTGGCGATTCTCGTCACTGGGGATGTTCTCGTAAGCGGCGATGACATCCACTTCGGCACCGGCGGCACGCAGGGTCTCCGGAAGGACTTCGCGGGCTTCAGCGGCGCGGGGCAGGAGGACGCGTTTGCCTTCCATGCCGAGGGCCAGCATGGCGTCGGCCACGCCTTCTGCAACATAGGAGGAGGGAACGAGATCAGGCTTGATGCCCATGTCTTCGATGGCCTTGGCCGTGGCAGGGCCGATGGCCGCTACCTTCACGCCGCCAAGGGCGCGGGCGTCGAGACCGCAGGCATCGAGGCGCTGACGGAAGAAGCGCACACCGTTCACGGAGGTGAATACCACCCAGCCGTAGCGGGACATGTTCTTCACGGCGTCATCGAGTTCGGCATAATCGGCTATAGGGGCGATCTTGATGGTGGGGAACTGGATGACACGAGCGCCGCGTTCGGCAAAGAGCTTTGCGCTGTCGCTGGCCTGTTCACGGGCGCGGGTGACGACGACGGTGCGGCCGAAAAGCGGCTTCTTTTCGAACCAGTCGAGGCGGTCCTTCAGCTTCACCACATCGCCCACCACGATGATGGAGGGGTTCTTGAATCCTTCTCGTACAGCGGCGGCAGGAAGGTCGGCCAGCGTGGAGGCGAGGGATCGCTGATGGTCAGTGGTGCCCCAGTGTACGAGCGCGGCAGGGGTGTCGCCGCTCAGGCCGGCGGCCATGAGCTTGGCCGCGATATCCGGGAGGTTCTTCATGCCCATGAGGAAGACCAGCGTGGAAGCGCTGCGGGCAAGAGCATCCCAGTTATGCACGGAGTCGGGCTTGGTGGGATCTTCGTGACCAGTGATGATGGTGACGGAGGAGGAGAAGGCGCGATGCGTGAGCGGGATGCCGGCATAGGCAGGGCCGGCGATAGAGCTGGAGATGCCGGGTACTTCTTCGAAAGGTACACCAGCGTCGACGAGTTCTTCCGCTTCTTCACCGCCGCGGCCGAAAATATAGGGGTCACCGCCCTTGAGGCGGGCAACGACCTTGCCTTCCTTCGCCTTGGCGACGAGGAGCTTATTGATGTCACCCTGCTTCATGGCATGGTTGCCGGCGATCTTGCCCACGTAGATGAATTCCGCGTCGGGCCGGGCTATGGAGAGCAGCTCGTCGCTGGCAAGGGCGTCGTACACGACGACGTCAGCTTCGGAAAGAACCTTTTTGCCTTTGCAGGTGAGCAGGCCGGGATCGCCAGGTCCTGCACCGATGAGATAAACGTACATCCGTCCTCCGGGTCTTGAATTCGGGCGCATTGTACTTTTTTAACTCACGCGGGGCAAGTCCCACGCTGTACTCGAAAAGGGAAATCTGGGCCGTACGGCGTATTCGTTGGCATGCATCCCCGGAAATGGAGGAGATGAGCCCTGAAGGACCTTTCCCATCTGCCATTTTCTCTGGCATGACACCGCTTCTGCCGGCGGAGCGCGTCCACAGCGCCATGTGAGTGTATTTTACTGTCTTTTTTTATCCGAACTGCCTCTGGACAGAGTGCAAAGGCAGGCGTAGCTTCGAAATAGTTCTGCAGGGGAGTAGTCTATGGAATTCGCATGGATATGTTTTGTCGTAGCACTGGGCTGGTTTTTGGGCGGCATCGTTGGCGGTTCGACCGGTATCGGGGCCATCATGGTGGCCATGCCCTTGCTTACGGCGGTGCTGTCTCCCCTCGAAGCTGTCCTCGTATCCTGTCTGGTAGGTGTATACGCGACATTGCATATGGCGTGGGCGTATCGTAAGTCCTGTTGCTGGAAGGATATCCGCGACCTTGTGGTGGGCAGTGTGCCGGGTTGTGTGCTTGGCGGGCTGGTGCTGAAGATCGCTTCCATGCAGACTCTCCAGCTGATGGTATGCTTCATGCTCGTCTGCTTCGTGACGATGCAGATGTTTCGTCGTTTTGCATCCTACAGGCTTCCGGAATCGTCCGTGATAGGCATGGCGGCAGGCTCGGTCTGCGGCTTCGTGAGTGCTTCGGTGGCTATGGTAGGCGCCCCGCTGGGCATCTACGTCCTCCTAAAAGGCTGGGATCCTGATCGAGCCCGGGGCAATATGAGCGGCTTCTATGTGTTCACGTCCGCAGGCGCGGCTATCATGCAGGCGTCCGCCGGGCTTTATACTATGCCGCTGTTTCAGATCGCTCTGGCTGGCATCGTCGGCTGTTTTGCGGGGAATGTGGTCGGGGTCTGGCTTGGGCGCCGTGTGGATCAGGTCTTGTTCAAACGTATCGTTCTGGCTTTTCTTGCCTTTGCGGCGGTCACGCTGTTCTGGCGGGCTGTAGGATAAACAGGGGGAGGTTGCAATGGATTCGCTGGGTGCTGGTCTTGTTGTTGCAGCGAGCTGGTTTATCGGGGGAACTGTCGGTGGTGCAACGGCCGTGGGAGCCGTTATGGTGGCCATGCCGCTGCTCACGCTGGTGCTTTCTCCCGGGGATGCGGTCCTCGTGGCCTGCCTCGTGGGTTTTCCTGCCACCCTTCATCTGGCCTGGTCCTATCGGAAGGCGGTGACGTGGCGTGACCTGAGGGATATGGTCATAGGCGTGGTTCCCGGCAGTATGCTGGGATGGGCCGTTCTGAAATTTGCTCCCGTGCAGGTCCTCCAGCTTCTGGTCAGTGCCATGATGGCATGTTTCGTCATACTCCAGCTTTTCCGGCGTTTCGCGACCTGGCGGCTCCCGGACTCCACTCTCGTTGGGGTGGCTGGTGGTTGCGTTACCGGGCTCGTCGGCTCGTCCGTTGCCATGACCGGAGCCCCGCTGGGGATCTATGTGCTGCTGAAGGGCTGGGATCCTGACCGCGCCCGGGGAAATATGAGCGGTTTCCACATGTTCCCCATGGCGGGGGCCGTTCTTACGCAGACGTTTTCCGGGATGTATACGATGTCCCTTCTGGAGTTCGCTCTGTTCGGCCTTGCGGGCTGTATCGTGGGGCAGATGCTCGGTGTTCGCCTCGGCAGGCATATCGACCAGAATCTTTTCAAACGTATCGTTCTCTTCTTTCTTTCCGTTGCCGCAGTAATACTGTTCGTGCGGGCTCTGGGATAAGGTCGGTGGAGTGCCATGGAAGATCTGGTTGAGCTTTGCATCATCCTGCTGAGCTGGTTCATCGGCGGCATCGTCGGCGGCGCGACCGGCATGGGCTCCGTCATGGTGGCAATGCCTCTTCTGACGACGGTCGTCGAGCCGGGCATCGCTATCCTGGTATCCTGCATCGTCAGCCTTTACGCGGCAGGGCATCAGACGGTGTCCTATGGGCGCTATGTGTCGTGGTCGGACATGCCGCCCATGATGATAGGGATGGTGCCGGGTTGTCTGCTGGGCGTGCTTCTGCTGATGGTGGCTTCCGTCCAGCTCCTTTCGCTCATGGTAGCCCTTTTCATCTTCTGCTTCGTCACTCTGCAGTTGAATAAGAAGATAGCCAACTGGCAGCTTTCCGCCTCGAAGCCGATAGCGGCTGTTGCCGGTGGTCTTTTTGGTTTCGGTAGTGCCGCGGTCGCCATGGGCGGGCCTTCTCTGGCTATTTATGTGATACTCCGTCACTGGGAGCCGAATCAGGCCCGCGGGAACATGTCCCTGCTCTGGTTCGTGACCAGCGCCGTGGTCTGCGTGATGCAGCTTTTTGCCGGGATGTACACTTGGGCGATCTTCCAGATAGGACTTATCGGTATTGTCGGCACGGCTCTGGGGCAATGTGTCGGTGTGTGTCTCGGGCGGAGAATCAATCTGGTCCTCTTCCGGCGCATACTGCTCATCTTCCTTACGATCTCGGCTATCCTGCTGCTGCGTAAGGCATTCCTCTGATAGCTCAGGCCCTATGGCAGAAAGGCTTTGAAAGAAAAAAGTTCTTTCCGCCTCTTCCTTTTTCAAGGGGCATAGTTATCTTTACAG
>JAFWYI010000235.1 GCA_017522745.1 Mailhella sp. | reverse complement strand
TCAAGTCATCGGTACGATCGTAGGCGCTATCGCCTCTGCCGCAAGCCTCGCAGTGGGCGTGGCTACTGGCAACCCGCTGCTCATAGCCGCAGGCGTGGCGGGAATGGCTATGACTGTGGACTCCGCGCTAGGCATGGCAACGGACGGAAAAGTCTGTATTGCAGGAGGGATATCGGCGGCCTGTGAGGCCTGCGGCATGGATGCTGAAGCCGCAAAATGGGTTGGCATGGGGGTTTCCATGGCGCTCAACATAGCGACTATAGCTCTCAACATCGGAGGCGCCGCCCGCATAGGTTCCATCACTGCCGATATGACTAACAAGGTCATCCAGGTTCTCGCCAAGACGTCGATGATTTCCAGCATCGTAGGCGGCGTCAACAGCGTAGCCACAGGCGCTACCACCATAGCCAGCGGCGTATACAGCTACGAGATCGCACAGAGCCGTGCTGACATCAAGGACCTTGAAGCCATTCTCGAACGAATCCGCACTTCCATTGAAATGGACAGGGATATGGTAGAAGCTGAAATGCAGCGGGCTAACGACCTGCTGGCCACCGTGAATGAAATCGTGGAAAGCTGCAACGCCACACAGACTTCCGTTCTTACCATGAATCCTGCAATGGCATAAGCTCTTCGAGGGGGAACTCTCTATGGATATATCGAGTGTTCAAGGCTACAATGAGGTAGATTATCAGAATCTCCTTGCCCAATACACGGAAAAGACCAACAAATCCGGTCTGGATTTTCAGAACGAAATACTCAGCTATATGGCTGATGGCAAAAGCTTCAACGAAGCACTGACGCTCATCGATGCTTCCCTGCCGGAACTTGCCGCTCCCATCATGGAACGTGATATCACCAGCTATACCGCTGGAGCCCTGCCGTCCTTCGGCTCCAACTATATGGCGCTTATCACAGAACTTGCGGCAGACCAGCGCAAGCAGACCGCCGATCAGAAAGCCTTGCAGACCGAAATGCTCATCAGCAATATCGAAGAGCAGGCCGACAAGATCCGCACCAAAGCCGCCCTGGAACTGACCGCCAGCGTCATCACGGGTGCCACGCAGATAGCATCGGGCATTTTCACGACTGCCAAGATGGCTTCCGGTATGGCCAATACTAAAGGTATGGGGCCCGAACAGCTCAACGCGACGGCGTTGACCCTTTCCACTACTGTGGGCGCGCAGTCCGGCGCTATCTCCGGTGCGGGAACCATAGTGAGTGGCACGTTCACCTTTGGCAGCTCCTTGGTGGATGCCCAATCCAAGGAACTCGAAGCCGAAGCTGAACGTATCCGTGCCACACAGGATATGCTCGACAAGCAGGATCAGGCTTTGCACGAACTCATCCAGAAGAGCATATCCACTCAGGATACCATCCAGCAGAACATCAATCAGACCAGAACTAAGATTCTCGGCTAAACCTATCTTCGGAGTGGGAACTCTTCCCACTCCGAATTTCTTGATCGAAAGAAGATTTGACAATACTTCGTAAAAATAATTACTGTTGTAAAAACTCAGGAGCGCGCCATGTCATCTCAGCTTCAGCATATCGCCGACATCATCACTAAAGCCGCAGGCTGGAAACAAGCACAGCCCGATGCGGAAGGTATTTTTCGATTTGCGCTGGAAGGCGGGCTCGATTTTTCTCTGCTCTCCCCAGAAAACAGGACGGCTGTCCTGCTGGGCGATCTGGGACCGGCTCCCGACGCCTCTAACCCTCAAGGGGATGACGACCTCCGCCGTCTTGCTTCACTGGCAGCCGCCACGCTGAAAAAACGTCGTTCTACCATCGCAATAAGCGAAGGTGGACGTATAGAGCTTCAGCGGGCTTTTGCCATGACCGCGGCAAGCGAACTTGATATTCGCTCTGAAGTGCGTGATTTTCTCAATGATCTCGCATGGTGGCAGAAACAACTCGATGAAAATGCTCCGAATTCTTCAAGCAATACTTCAAGTTCACCGTTCAGCTTCAATTTTAGTAACTGGTTCAATGACTAACTCGTGAAAGGCTTTTCCATGAGGAACGCTTCTACCCTGACTCTGCACTGGCTTTACCGTGTCATGCTCTGCCTGACGGTGCTTTTCGTATTCTGCACCTCAGCGTCTGCTGCCGAGCCTTTCCGCGTTCCTTTCTCCTACTATGCCGATAGTCAGGAACTCAGCACTGTCCTCACCAATTTGCCCACGTTGACGGCTACAACGCGTCATTCACGGCGCACGTCCAGGGTAAGGTCAGCGGTCGTTTCAGCAAGGTAGCGCCTAAAAAATTCCTCAAAGGGATGCAGGACGCCTTCGGTGTGAACTGGTACGTGCTCGCACGAACCATCTTCTTTTACAACACTGCAGAAACTCAGCGCATTTTTCTTACCCCCCGCGCGGGGAACGTAACTCAGCTCTACGAAACTCTGAAACAGAGCGGTGTGTTTTCGCCTCAGCTTCCCGGGCGGCTGAGTGGTACTGGTGATGTCATCACTGTCTCCGGCCCGCCGGAATATCTGCAACAGATCCGCAGTGCTGTTTCTGCATTCGAAGCCTCGCAGATGGACCAGATGGTCATGCGAGTTTTCCCGCTTAAATACGCCTGGGCCGATGATCAGACTGTGACCAGCATGGACAAGACCGTGACCATCCCCGGCGTGGCAGCCATCCTCCGCGCCATGGTTCTTGGCGGATCTGGCACTGCTACTCGTGTCGTCCAGCAGAAAGCCACCGTGGAAAAGCTGGGAGGGAAAGGG
>JAFWYI010000019.1 GCA_017522745.1 Mailhella sp. | reverse complement strand
TACCTGCTCTTGCGACTAGAATTCGAGGCCGCCTTCACGGGCGCCTTCGGCAACAGCCTTCACGCGACCATGATAGAGGTAGCCGTTACGATCGAAGACAACCTTGCGGATGCCCTTTTCCAGAGCCAGGCGGGCAATTTCCTTACCCACGAGTTCTGCGCCAGCCTTGTTGCAGGCAGCCTTCTCACCGCCCTTGGAAAGAGCGAGGGTAGAAGTGGCAACCAGAGTAGCACCAGCGGTGTCATCCACCACCTGAGCGTACATGTGCAGGTTGGAACGGAACACAACCAGACGAGGTCTCTCGACAGTGCCGGAGATCTTCTTGCGGATATGCACCTTGCGGCGCTTGCGGCTTTCGTTCTTAGAAAGAATCATGGCCGTTACCCCTATTTACCCGTGCCGCCGGACTTACCGGCCTTGCGACGGATGATTTCGTTGTCATACTTGATGCCCTTGCCCTTGTAGGGTTCAGGCTTACGCACGCGGCGGATACGGGCAGCGTATTCACCAACCAGTTCCTTATCGATACCGGAGATGGTGAGCTTGTTGCCTTCAGCCTTGGCTTCCAGACCCTTGGGAAGTTCGATCAGCACGGGGTGGGAGAAACCGACGGAAAGGTCGACGATCTTGCCCTTCACGGCCACCTTGAAGCCCACGCCAATGACTTCGAGAGTCTTGGAGAAACCCTTGCTCACGCCTTCGACGCAGTTGGCGACGAGGGTACGGCGGAGGCCGTGCTGAGCGTTGCTCTCGCGAGAGTCGTCCTTACGAGTGATGGTCAGAAGACCTTCGGTGAGCTCGTAGTTGAGGAGGCTGCTCATGGGAGTCTGGAGGGTTCCCTTGGGGCCCTTCACTTCGACCATATCTTCACCCAGCTTAACTTCCACACCCTTGGGAAGCACGATGGGCTGTTTACCTATTCTCGACATTTTATTCTACCTTGGCTGGATGTCAGCGACTTACGCCGCGATTACCAGACTTCGCAAAGAAGTTCGCCGCCAGTCTTGTCGGCCTGAGCGGTCATGCCGTCCAGGACGCCACGAGAGGTGGACAGGATGCAGATGCCGAGACCATTCTGGACGCGGGGGATCTGATGAGCGCCCACATAGACACGGCGACCAGGCTTGCTGATGCGCTTGAGGCCGGTGACAGCAGGACGGCCCTTCACGTACTTCAGCGCAATGGTGATGTTACGTTCGTCGACGATAACATCTTCCACATAGCCTTCCTGCTTGAGGATGGTCGCCATGGCTTCCTTCATCTTCGAGCGCGGCACACTCACTTCCTTGTGGAGGGCCAGGTGTGCGTTGCGGATACGCGTGAGCATATCGGCAATAGGATCGGTCAACATGGTATAACTCCTGAATATTGCTGGATTACCAGCTGGATTTGCGGACGCCGGGCAGTTCGCCGTTCAGCGCCTTTTTGCGGAAGCAGATACGGCAGAGGCCGAACTGACGCATGAAAGCATGGGGACGACCGCACACGGGGCAGCGATTGTAAGCGCGAACAGCAAACTTGGGCTTGCGGGCGGCCTTAACTTTGAGAGAAGTACGAGCCATTGTTCACTCCTTACTTGCGGAAGGGCATGCCGAGCTGTTCGAGCATCAGCTTGCTTTCCTTATCGGTGGTGGCGGTGGTCACGATGGTGATGTTCATGCCCACGGGGTTGTCCACACGGTCAGCTTCCATTTCGGGGAAGATGATGTGTTCCTTGATACCGAGGGTGAAGTTGCCACGACCATCGAAGCCACGATCCGGGATACCGCGGAAGTCGCGGACGCGGGGCATGGCGAAGTTCATGAGCTTGTCCAGGAAGTCCCACATGGCGTCCTTGCGGAGGGTGACGCGCACGCCGATGGGCATGCCTTCACGCAGCTTGAACGCGGCAATGGACTTCTTGGCGCGGGTGACCACAGCCTTCTGGCCGGCAATAGCGGACAGGTCGGCAACGCAGTCTTCGATCAGCTTCTGGTTCTGGTTGGCAGAACCAAGACCGATATTCAGGGAGATCTTTTCGATCCCAGGAATCTGCATGGAGGACTTGTAAGCAAACTCCTTCTGCAGAGCAGGGACCACCTTCTCACGGTATATCGTTTCAAGACGGGTCATCGTCGTTCACCTTTTAGATGGTTTCGTTGCACTTCTTGCAGAAACGCACTTTCTTGCCGTCTTCGGCGGCACGGTAACCAACGCGGGTGGGCTTGGCGCAATGAGGGCAAACCACCATCAGGTTGGAAACGTGAATGGGCATTTCCTTATCGACGATGCCGCCGGGTTCGCGCTTGTAGGGGTTAGGACGCACGTTGCGCTTCACAACGTTCACCTTTTCCACCACCACGCGGTCGGACTTGCGCACGATCTTCAGAACCTTACCGATCTTGCCTTCGTCCTTACCGGCGATCACCATCACCTTATCGTCTTTGCGAATACGGAACTGTTTCATAACCGTGGCTCCTTACAGAACTTCAGGGGCAAGGGACACGATCTTCATGAAGCCGCGGGCGCGCAGTTCGCGGGCCACAGGTCCGAAGATACGGGTACCAATGGGTTCACCCTGCTTGTTCAGAAGCACGGCGCCGTTCGTATCGAACTTGATGTAGGAACCGTCGGCGCGGCGCACTTCCTTGGCGGTACGCACGATAACGGCTTCCATGACATCGCCCTTCTTCACCTTGGCGTGGGGGATGGCGTCCTTCACGGACACCATGATCACATCGCCCACCGTGGCATAGCGACGGTGAGAGCCGCCCAGCACCTTGATGCAGGCCACTTCCTTGGCGCCGGAGTTGTCGGCAACCAGAAGTCTGGATTCTACCTGGATCATTGTGTTTCCTTTTAGTCAGCCCGAATGGGACTAGACGGCCTTTTCAAGCACGGCCACCAGGTGCCAGCGCTTGTTCCGGCTCATGGGCCGGTATTCCACGATTTTAACCTTATCGCCGATGCCGCACTCGTTCATGGGATCGTGGGCGGTGAACTTCTTACGCCGACGAATGTACTTCTTGAGCAGCGGATGCTGAACCAGAGTTTCAACGAGCACCACGATGGTCTTGTCGCACTTGTCGCTGACCACGGTACCGACGAGCGTTCTGCCGTTGCGCTGTTCGATTGCGCTGTTCATATCCGCTCCTACTTATTCGCGGCGGCGGCAAGAGCCGTCAGCACGCGGGCAATGTCTTTCTTGGTGGCGGGAATGGACGCCGTCTTTTCCAACTGAGCAGTGGCATGCTGGAAGCGCAGGTTGAAAAGTTCCTGGCGCAGTTCGGTCAGCTTAGCCTGGAGCTGCTCGACGCTCATTTCACGCAGTTCCTTCATTTTCATGCGAAGGCTCCTTCTCTCACCACGATCACGGTCTTCACGGGCAGCTTATGGGCGGCCAGAGTGAGGGCGCGCTTGGCGAGTTCCAGATCGACACCCTTGATTTCATAGAGCACGCGGCCGGGCTTGACCGGTGCACACCAGCCCACAGGAGCACCCTTACCGGAACCCTGACGAGTAGCCAGAGGCTTAGCGGTGACAGGATGGTCGGGGAACACGCGGATCCAAACCTTACCGCCGCGGCGGATGTGACGCATCATAGCGATACGAGCGGCTTCGATCTGCTGGCTGGAAAG
>JAFWYI010000234.1 GCA_017522745.1 Mailhella sp. | reverse complement strand
CGCTCCATCCAGAACGACTACCGTACCCGTCTGGTGGGTCGCGGCCTGAGTACTGCCGGTCTGGAATCCCAGCGTGCCGCCCTGCTGGCCGGGGCCGATCCTGACCTCCCGCTCAAACTTCAGGGCAAGGTCGTCATCATCGCAGGTTTCGTGCGCCTCACGGAGTCGCAGGACAGACTGTTCCGCTACCTCTGGAAGCGTGGAGCCCACGTATGCCTGCATACGGACCCTGCCCTTCTCGAAAACCGCGCACATTGGAGCTGCGGGGAACATCAGGCATGGATACGGCGCTGGAAGGCCCGTTCTGTTCTCATGGGCGAAAGCCTCCGCCCGGAACCGAACGTCCGTTTCTTTGCCGGCTATGACCTCCATTCCCAGCTTCAGGAACTGCGACGGGAACTCATCGAGTCGCCACACGAAGACGAAAGCCGGGCCGTGGTCATCTCGCATGACTCCCTGCTCATGCCCACCCTGCACCACATCCCCGAAAAAAATATCAATATCTCGCTGGGCTATCCTCTGGAACGCTCTCTTCTGGCGCGCCTCATAGAGCGTATCCTGCAGGTACGGGAAAGTATGGATGGACAGGGACGTGTACGCTGGAAGCCGCTTATGGATCTCCTACGCCATCCCTATGTCCGCATGCTCTGCGTGGATAACGCGACCGAAGACGACTTCGACGATCTGCCTGACGATCTTTCTCCTCACGCGGATCCGCAGCCGCTCCGCCCGCTGCTTTCCTTCATGGAAGGCACCCTGAGGAAAGGTTCCCGCATGGTGGACGCCGCAGATCTGGCCAACGATGTTCTTGACGAAACGCTCGGCGCGCTTGATGAACGTCCTCCGCTGGAGGGACTCACGAAAGAGCATGAGGCTCTGCTCGAAAATACCATCCGTGTACTCGTGACTGACTGGCGCGACATCCCCAGCCTTGAAGCCCTTGCCGAACGCCTTCGTGCGCTGTGTCAGCTCCTGCTGGTGCATGGCCGACACATCTGGCCTCATTTCCCGCTGGATGCGGAATGCCTTGCCCGGCTCATGCAGAACGTCATCCCTGAACTTTCGGACAATGCCCTGACTCAGGAACGCCTGTCTCTGGATTCGCTTTTCACCATCCTCCGTCAGGCTCTCGCGGAACAGCGAGTCCCCTTCGAAGCCGATCCGCTTACCGGCCTCCAGATACTCGGCATGCTGGAAACCCGCCTCCTGCGCTTCGACCGGGTCTATATGCTCGACCTCACCGAAGACGCTCTGCCCGGCGCGCCCGCTCACGATCCCCTTTTACCGGACAGCCTGCGCGACATGCTCGGCCTGCCAGACAACAGCCGCCGCGACATGCTGGCCGCGCATACCTTCCATCGCCTCATTGCCGGGGCCAGAGAAGTCTATCTGTTCTGGCAGGAAGGCGTACAGTCTGGCGTCATGGACGGCAAGAAACAGCGTTCACGTTTCGTGGAAGAAGCCATCTGGCGTGTCGAACAGCGAAGCGGCAAACGCCTCTCGCCGGGGGAAGGACCACTCAAGGCGGCATCTTTCCCCATGGCAGTTCCGCCAGCCACGCTTCAAGCCCCTATCCCGCGTACAAAGGATATCAACACCCGGATGGACTTCCTGCTCCGTCAGCCGCTTTCGCCTTCGCGGCTGGACGACTACCTTTCCTGCCCTGTTCGCTTTTTCCATAAGCACGTATGCACCTTGCGAAAACAGGATGAAGTCCCCGAGGGTGACGATCATGCCGCCGTCGGCGATATGCTCCACAAGGTCCTGCAGAGAGCCTTTGCCCCCTACGTAGGCAAGAGTCTGTCGCCCGGAGACATACAGCCGGAACAGATTACCCAGCTCTTCAAGGAAGAAATGATCAAAAGCGGTCTTGGCGACAGCCTGCCGCCGCAAAGCCGCTTCATGCTGGAAGCCGCGGGCCCCAAACGGCTCAGGGATTTCCTGCAGCATCAACCGGAACATACGGAGATACTTCAGCTCGAACAGAAAGTCTCCGCCTGTCTGGATCTGGGGGAACGCCGTTTTGAGCTGAGCGGCACGATAGACAGACTGGACCGCCGGGAAGAAGGACTGGTCATCCTCGACTACAAAAGCGGGCGCACGAGCCCTGCCCCCCGGGCCTCCTTCTGGTACGACGAGCCCCTGTGGCAGGCCATGAGGGAATGGATCCCCGGGCAGGACGATCCTCTTCAGGAACTGGCCGACGCTCTGCCCAGCCTCCAGCTCCCCTGCTATCTCTATATCTGCGGGCATGCTGCACAGAACGCCAATCTCCTCCGCCTCAGCGATCTGGCCGATGCCGCATGGGTACAGCTTGCGGAAAAAGGGGAAGAACTCTCGCTTCTGGGAGAAGAGGCAGATCAGGAGACGCGCCAGACCATCATCGAACAACGCATACCGGAACTTCTCAGTTTCGTACTGCGTCACATGGCCACAGCGGTGTCCTTCGAGCCTCATCCATCCGACCGGTGCAAACGATGCCCCTACTCGGGCACATGTTCCCAGCTCCCGCAAACGCACATATAAGAAAAGACCGCCGGCAGAAATGTCGGCGGTCTTTTCTCGGAGTGGATGCATCAAGCAGGAGAGGAGTGCGTGTAAATATCTGGAAGGTGTTCTTTTTTGCGCGGCAGAGTTTCCCGTCTCTCTGCCGCGCATTGCCAGGAGGCGTCTGTCCCGTCTTGCGGAGGAACAGAGCGATGCAGGACAAAATGTGGCCGAAAAGTCGCTTTCGGCGGGTGGGAAGCAAGCCCTTCCCGGGGCAAATTCTGCCGATATGTATGGACTCATATCGGCAATGCGGAGGAGGATTACCACTGCCGGAGATCTGACTCCGACAGAAGTCATGGCGAAAAAGATATGGGATACCCCATGATCCGCCTCGATGGCAGAGAAATTTTGCCGACTCATGCAGACACATGGTCGGCGTAGAGCGCTTTCTCGGATAAGCACCCTGAAAAGGCCGCTTCACTATCGCTAGATGGCGCGCCTGTGGAGAACCACGGATGGCTCGGATC
Organism: Mailhella sp.; assembly: GCA_017522745.1. Lineage (GTDB taxonomy): Bacteria > Desulfobacterota > Desulfovibrionia > Desulfovibrionales > Desulfovibrionaceae > Mailhella. The sequence goes on along the minus strand of JAFWYI010000234.1, from coordinate 4,381 downwards.
CATTCCGTGACTGTCATGGCGAATGGGATCCCGACGAAAAGCCGGGAAGTGGCTGCAGATTCGGGCCGCCCCTCGTTCTGAGGAACGTCCCTCGCCGCACCAGGAGACTGAGACTCGCTCAGTCAGGATGCAAACCGCTTGCATCCCAATTTGCTGCGAACTTCGTATTCGCGGAAATTTTACCGCCTGACGTTCTCCGGGAGCATAACCGGAGTCAAGCCGTCGTCAGACGGTGGAGGGGGAGGTTATATGACTGCCCTGCTCTGTGCTGGCTGATTCGAACACTCTTCACTTTTCAAAAAACTTCGGCTTTCGCCGCTGTTCTGCGTTGCTGTTGAAATCACCTTATTGAAAACAGTATTCATTGTCAATAAAAAATACCGATTTTTTTCATCCCCGTGCGATTTTTTCGTTCACGGCTTCCAAGGAAAAATCATAATTAGTTATAATATATTATTTTTATCATGATATTCGTCAAAACTTTTTTCCTGAACGCTTATGCATGTCTTTCTCAGGCTACCCCTTCCCGGTAAAAAATTACGGCCGATCATCCAAAAAATAGATGCGTCTTCCACCGTTTTTCCCGGAGATATTTGCTCCCCAAGTCATGAAAAAATTTTTTCCGAGGTCGATTTAGCGCTTTTCAACGAAAAGGCTATCACGTATAAGTGAAAAGGCGCATTGCTCCAACGGAGTGATTTATTGACGTTTCGCCGCTGAAGAAACGCGCCTGAACCACTAACGCCTCTAATTCTTCTTTAGAAGGGTTCACGCATGAAAACTAAATTCATCTTCGTCACTGGCGGTGTGCTTTCCTCCCTGGGCAAGGGCCTGGCCGTTGCCTCGCTGGGTGCGCTGCTGAAGGCTCGCGGACTTTCCGTGACCGTGCAGAAGTTCGACCCCTACCTCAATATCGACCCCGGCACCCTGAATCCTCTCGAACACGGTGAAGTGTTCGTTACCGACGACGGTGCCGAAGCCGACCTCGACCTCGGTCACTATGAACGCTATCTCGACGTTCCGCTCTCGCAGCTGAACACCATCACTTCCGGCCGCATCTACTACCGCGTCCTCAACAAGGAACGCCGCGGCGAATATGGCGGACATACCATCCAGGTCATCCCCCACATCACCGACGAGATCAAACGTACCCTTCTTAAGATCGGTGAATCCGAAAACGCCCCTGACGTGGCCCTCGTGGAAATCGGCGGCACCGTGGGCGACATCGAAGGCCTGCCCTTCCTCGAAGCCATCCGTCAGCTCCGTTCCGAGCTGGGCCGCCAGAACTGCCTGAACATCCATCTTTCCTACGTTCCCTACATCCAGGCTGCCGGCGAATACAAGACCAAACCCACCCAGCACAGCACCAAGGCTCTCCTGTCCATCGGCATCCAGCCCGACATCATCCTCTGCCGCTGTGAAATGCCCCTGCCTGCCGACCTCAAGCGTAAGATCGCCCTGTTCTGTAACGTGGATCAGGACGCCGTGTTCACCTCCGTGGACGTGAAGAACGTGTACGAAGTGCCGCTGAAGTTCTACGAAGAAGGCCTCGACCTCAAGGTGGCCATGCTCCTCACGCTGCCCGCCCGCAGCGCCAAGCTGGAAGGCTGGCGCAAGCTCATGGCCGACTTTGAAGAAAGCACCAAGCGCAAGATCACCATCGGCATCGTTGGCAAATACGTCGAACTGAAGGAAGCCTACAAGAGTCTGCATGAAGCCCTTGTCCATGCCGGCGTGGCCAACCTCACCAGCCTCGACCTCAAGTATGTGAATTCCGAAGAAGTCACCAAGAAGTCTGCCGCCGGCCTGCTCAAGGACTGCGACGGCATCCTCGTGCCCGACGGCTTCGGCTACCGCGGCGTCGAAGGCAAGATCGAAGCCATCCGCTACGCCCGCGAAAACAAGGTCCCCTTCTTCGGCCTCAGCCTTGGCATGCAGTGCGCCGTCATCGAATTCGCCCGCAACGTGGCTGGTCTCGACCATGCCAACTCCGCAGAATTCACGCCTGAAAACGATCAGAACGTCATCTACATGATGGAAGGCATCGAATATCGTCAGAAGGCCAAGGAATTCCAGAACCAGATGAGCGACAAGAGCGACGAGTTCCGCCTCGGCGCCTATCCCTGCGTCATCGCGGCCGACACCCTCGCCGCTGCCGCCTATCAGGAAGAGGAAGTCTCCGAACGTCATCGCCACAGCTATGAGTTCAACAACGCCTTCCGCGCCCAGCTCGAAGAAAAGGGCCTCGTCATCTCCGGCACGTCTCCTGACGGCAACCTGGTGGAAATCGTGGAACTCAAGGATCATCCCTGGTTCCTCGGCTGCCAGTTCGCCCCGCAGTACAAGTCCCGCCCGATGAAGGCTCATCCCCTGCTCAAGGACTTCATCGCCGCCGCGCTGAAGAAATCCGGCAAGTAAGATAAGACCTGTTCACAAGAAGCCCCGCCAGTCACGCGACTCGCGGGGCTTTTCTTGTCCTGTGGCTCATCTCATGCAGGAATCCAGTCAAGCGAGAGAAACACGCGAAACGAACCTTCGCCTCATCCTGCCGCCGGTAGGACAAAAAAACGCCCCGGAATTCCTCAGAACTCCGGGGCGGGAACATGCTATCGCTACGGTATTCGATTAGCGACCGCAGCACTTCTTGTATTTCTTACCACTTCCGCAGGGGCAGGGATCGTTGCGGCCGGTCTTCTCACCGTTGGATGCCGCAGGTTCTTCCTCTTCGGAAGCCCCGCCATCACCCATGGCGGCAGGATCGGTCTTATGACGCAGATCCAGAGCAGGGGCCGCTTCTTCAGCCACGGATTCTTCAACTTCTTCAGCTTCCACAGCCTCGGTCTCTGCTTCCTCAGCAGGGGCTTCAGCCTGAACGAACTCCACAGGCTCCACGCTGGTCACGTTGCCGTCACCGTCTGCATTGAAAGCCAGAGCGCCTTCCACATAGTCCTCTTCGCCGGGCTGACGTTCGATGGGCGTATCACCGGCTTCGGGATCCACGCGCTTCATACGGACATGAGTGAGAGAGGAAATAGCGTTCTCATGGATGCGGAACAGCATTTCCTTGAACATGTTGAGACCTTCGCTCTGGTATTCACGCTTGGGATCGCGCTGGGCGTAACCACGCAGACCGATACCTTCACGCAGGTAATCCATGGCGCGCAGGTGTTCCTTCCAGCAGCGGTCAAGAGCTTCAAGCAGGAAGTAGCGCAGGATATCGTTGTACACAGGGCCGGATTCTTCGCGCAGTTCCTCGAACACCTTGGAAACAGCCTCGCGGCTGTGTTCGCGGGAAGGAACAGCGCTCATGGTCATCTCAGGCATGACACGAGCGATATTGCAGGTATCGAGCAGGCGGGAGTTGATCTCCACGATGAGTTCAGCATCGGGAGCTTCCTTGAGACCTTCGAGCGGCTGATAGATCTCATCGAGCAGTTCATCCACGAATTCGAAAAGCACGCCTTCCACGCTGGGAAGTTTCATGAGATCGCGGCGCAGCGTGTAGATGACTTCGCGCTGCTGGTTCATGACGTTGTCGTAGTCGAGCAGCGTCTTACGGATCTCGAAGTTGTGACCTTCCACTCGCTTCTGAGCGTTTTCGATAGCCTTGGAGACCATGCGGTTCTCGATGGGCTCACCTTCCTTCATTCCCAGCTTTTCCATGAGGCCCGCGATACGCTCAGAACCGAAGATACGCATGAGGTTATCTTCAAGAGAGAGGTAGAAGCGGGAGGAGCCGGGGTCGCCCTGACGGCCGGAACGACCGCGGAGCTGATTGTCGATACGGCGGGATTCATGGCGTTCGGTGCCGAGGATATGCAGACCGCCCAGTTCCTTCACGCCTTCGCCAAGCACGATGTCGGTACCGCGACCGGCCATGTTGGTGGCGATGGTCACGTGGCCGCGCTGGCCTGCCTGTGCTACGATGGCGGCTTCTTCGGCGTGATGCTTAGCGTTCAGAACGCTGTGCGGCACGCCTTCCTTCTTGAGCATGGAGGAAAGCAGTTCGGAAGTTTCGATGGAGATGGTACCCACCAGCACAGGCTGACCAGACTCGTGCAGTTCCTTGATGGCTTCGATGATAGCCATATACTTCTCGCGCTGGGTGCGGAAGATGAGGTCGGCCATATCCTTGCGGACCATGGGCTTGTTGGTGGGGATGGTGATGGTCTCCAGATTATAGATCTGGTCGAATTCCACGGCTTCCGTCTGGGCCGTACCGGTCATACCGGCCAGCTTATCGTACATGCGGAAGTAGTTCTGGAAGGTGATGCTGGCCAGAGTCTGGTTCTCAGCCTCGATGGCAACGCCTTCCTTGGCTTCCAGAGCCTGATGCAGACCGTCGCTGTAGCGGCGACCGGCCATGAGGCGACCCGTGAAT
>JAFWYI010000233.1 GCA_017522745.1 Mailhella sp. | reverse complement strand
TTCTGCTGGTGAAGCCCACCGGCCTGTTCGGCGAAAAACTGAAGGAGAAGATCTGATGGCTGAGCTCAACGCAAAATCCACGCAGTCCAGCAATCGCCTGCTCACCGTGGGCTCCCTTGTCCTGCTCTTCGTTTTCCTGTGGTGGGCCAGCGGCGACATGAACAACGATCTCGGTCTTGGCCTGCCCCGCGCTATCCGCGGCCTGAACGGCTATGAAGTCCAGATCCTCAACCTTGTGGCCGTTTACGGTATCCTCGCCATTTCTCTGAACATCATCTATGGCTTCACCGGCATGTTCTCTCTGGGCCACGCCGGCTTCATGGCCATCGGTGCCTATGTGTCTGCCCTCTGCGTGCTTACCCCCGACCAGAAGGAGATGATGTGGCTCATCGAGGAGATCCTGCCCCCGCTGGCCGCTCTGCACACTCCCTTCTGGGTCTCGGTCATCCTCGGCGGTGTGGTCGCAACGCTGTTCGCGCTCGTCATCGGCATCCCCGTCCTTCGCCTCGGCGGCGACTATCTGGGCATCGCCACTCTCGGTTTCTCCGAGATCATCCGCGTGCTCATCGTGAACGCTACCTCCATCACCAACGGTTCTCTGGGCATCAAGGGTATCCCCTGCTACACGGACCTGTACACCAGTTTCATCTGGCTCATCATCGTCACCTTCTGCATAGTGCGGCTCCTGAACAGCAACTTCGGCAATGTTCTCAAAGCTGTGCGTGACGACGAAATCGCGGCGCAGGTCATGGGCATCAACGTGTTCCACACCAAGCTGTTCAGCTTCTGCCTCGGTGCCTTCCTCGCCGGTGTGGGCGGCGCGCTCCTTGGCAACCTGCTCACTACCATCGACCCGAAGATGTTCACCTTCCTGCTCACCTACAACGTCCTTATGATCGTTGTGGCTGGCGGTCTTGGTTCCATCACTGGCTCCATCCTCGGCAGTGCCATCATCACCGTTCTTCTGGAATGGCTCCGCGTTGTGGAAGAACCCATGGACCTCGGCATCTTCGAGATCCCCGGCATCCCCGGCATGCGTATGGTGGTGTTCTCCGTCGTACTGCTCGTCATCATCCTGTATCGCCGCGAAGGCATCATGGGCATGCGTGAATTCAGCTGGAACGGCTTCTTCAACTTCTTCAAACGCCTTGGCAAGAAGGAGGAGAAGGCATGAGCAACGTCATCGAAGTCAAAAATGTGACCATGCGCTTCGGCGGCGTCACTGCCGTGAACGACCTGAACATGGCCATCCCCAAGGGCAGCATCGTGGGCCTCATCGGCCCTAACGGCGCTGGCAAGACCACTGCCTTCAACGTTATCACCGGCTTCTATACTCCCACCGAAGGCGACGTGTTCTTCAACGACAAGAAGATCACCGGTGTTCCCCCGCATAAGATCTGCGGCCTCGGCATGGCCCGCACCTTCCAGAACATCCGTCTTTTCTACAATGAAACGGCACTGGAAAACGTCATGATCGGCCGCCACGTACGCCGTAAGCAGCACTGGTGGGGCTCCATGCTCGGTCTTCCCGGAGCCGTTCGGGAAGAAAAGGAAATCCGTGTGAAAGCGGCAGAACTGCTTGACCGCATCGGCCTCAGCGAATATCGCGACGAGCAGGCTTCCTCTCTGCCCTATGGCGCTCAGCGCCGTCTCGAGATCGCCCGAGCTCTCGCCACGGAGCCCAGCTTCCTCCTGCTGGACGAACCTGCCGCCGGCATGAACCCGCAGGAAAGCCTTGAACTCATGAACTTCATCCGTCAGATCCGCGATGAGTTCAACCTCACCATCCTGCTCATCGAACACGACATGAAAGTGGTCATGGGCGTGTGTGAACACATCTGGGTGCTGGAATATGGCAAGCTCATCGCCGAAGGTGATGCCGACGCTATCCGTTCCAATCCCCGGGTCATCGAAGCCTACCTTGGCGAGGATGTGAACAATGTTGAAGATTAACGACCTCCACGTGCATTACGGCGGCATCCACGCCGTCAAGGGCGTTACGCTCTCTATCCCGCGCGGCAGCGTGGTCACGCTCATCGGTGCCAACGGTGCCGGCAAGAGCAGCATCATCCGCTCCATCGCCGGCCTTGTGAAAGGTGCCAAGGGCGAAGTTCTGCTTACCCGCCATGAAGGTGATCAGCCTGTCCAGCTCCTCGGCCAGCCTGCCGAGAATATGGTCCGCAGCGGCATCGCCCTCAGCCCCGAAGGCCGACGCATCCTGCCTCACCTCACCGTGGCCGAGAATCTTCAGCTCGGTGCCTGGTGCCGCGAAGACAAGGAAGGCATCGCCAAGGACATCGAGATGGTCTACGATCTCTTCCCCCGCCTGCGTGAACGCAGCTGGCAGAAGGGCGGGACTCTCTCCGGCGGTGAACAGCAGATGCTGGCCGTGGGCCGCGCTCTCATGAGCCAGCCCGACCTTGTGATGCTGGACGAGCCCTCTCTCGGCCTCGCCCCTATCCTCGTGCGCGAAATCTTCGACATCATCCGGCACATCAACGAGCAGGGCAAGACCGTCCTCCTTGTTGAGCAGAACGCCTATGCCGCCCTTTCCATCGCTCATTACGCCTACATCCTCGAAGTCGGTTCTGTGGTCCTGGAAGGTCCCGGCAAGGACATGCTGAAGAATCCCAAGGTTCGTGAAGCCTACCTTGGCGGCTAAGAACCTGTCCGCTGATATCCTAGCCCTCATGGGAAGCCATGAGGGCTTTTTTCTACCCTTCGACTTGACAGAAGGGGCGGATATTTCCGAAAACAGTAGGACGCCGCATTCCACCTCTCACACTCCCCCCCCTTTCTGCGACGTCAGGAACTGCCATGAAATCCTTCCTTTCCCTTCTGCTCGCCCTCTTTCTCTGCCTGCCTGCCACGGTAAAGGCTGAAACTCCCCGCGAATTCACGGCCACCGTTTTCCCTGTCTGGATACTCCTGAAAGAAGTGGCGAAAGATGTGCCCGGCGTGAACGTGGACCTGCTCCTTCCCGCCGGGTCTGGTTGCCCTCACGACTACGCCATGACGCCCAGCGACCGCCGCAGGCTGGCCAAAGCCGACGTACTCGTGATGAACGGCCTCGGCCTTGAAGGCTTTCTGGGCCATGCCACCAAGAGGCACTCCCTGCTGAAGCCTGGCGCGTCCATCGTGATCGCCGCACAGGACCTCAGCGACATCCTCCCATCCGAAGGATCTGGCAGTAGCCACAGTCATTCCGGTCACGAGGAAGCCCCCCACTCAGCGAATCCGCACCTCTTTGCCTCGCCTTCCATGATGGCAAAAATGACGCGTTCCATCGCTGCCCAGCTTTCGAGCGTGGACGAAGCTCACGCCCAACTCTACGCGGCCAATGCGGAAAAAACGGCCCTCAGACTTGAGGCTCTGGCCAGCGAATGCCGCAACACTGGAGAAAAGCTGAAAGCCCGCACTGTCATCACCCAGCACAGCGCCTTCGACTATCTGGCACAGGATATAGGCCTGACCATCGCGGCTCACATACAGCCCCATGACGGACAAGAGCCTTCCGCCCGCGGCATGCTCGATCTTGTACGCCTCATCCGTGCGAAGAACGTGGTCGCCGTACTGATAGAGCCGCAGTATCCAGCCCGCGCCGGCCGCACCCTCGCCGCTGAAACCGCCATTCCCTGTATCACGCTCGACCCCGCCGCCAACGGCCCTGATGGCCTGCGCTCTCCTCTCGACTGGTACGAAAAACTCATGCACGAAAACCTTCGCACTCTGGAGCAGGCTCTTGGAACTCGATAATTCCCCTGCCATCGTATTCGACCATGTGAGTGTCACTCGCAACGGTCTGCACATACTCGACAATGTGAACGCCACCATCCCGCGTGGGAGCTGGACTGTCCTCATCGGCCCCAACGGCGCTGGCAAGACAACCCTGATCCTTGCGTTGCTGGGCGAAGTGAACTACAGAGGGCGCATCGTGCTGGGCGGCGGCAAAGGTCTACGCATCGGTTATGTACCCCAGAAACTCTCTGTCGATAGAGGCATGCCCTTTACCGTGGCGGAATACCTCGCCATGGGCGTTCAAAAGCGCCCCTTGTGGCTGGGCATTTCCCGTGCCGCGCGCGAGGAGGCCGCTCACCTGCTGGAACTGGTACACGCCACGCATATCATGAAACGCCGCGTGGGCACGCTCTCTGGCGGCGAGATGCAGCGTGTCCTTCTGGCTCTCGCCCTTCAGCAGAAGCCTGACCTGCTGGTCCTGGATGAACCTTCCGCCGGTGTGGACTTCGAGGGGGGGCGTCTTTTCTGTGAGCTTCTTGAAGATCTGCGCTCCTCGCAGGGCTTCACCCAGATCATGGTCAGCCACGATCTCGGCATGGTTGCCCATCATGCCACCTGCGTCATCTGCCTGAAGCGCCGCGTCATAGCACAAGGTTCTCCCCGCGATGTACTCAGTGGCCCTGTTCTGCAATCGCTGTTCGGCATGCACATGGGGCTCATCTGTGCGGAAAGCCACGTCCATTCCGCCCCCATCCTTCCCAAATTCGATCCCGCCGACGCCCTGCCTGTTACACAGCTTCGTCCGCTGGAAGAAGTCTGCCGGGAGTCCGGCACGGAGGAAAACCATGTTTGATATATCGTGGCTCCTCGACCTCGCTTCGATATTTCCGCTGGAAGGCATGGAAATGCGCTTCATGCAGCAGGCGCTTGTGGCTCTCGTCCTCCTCGCACCCATGACAGCTGCTCTCGGCGTACAGGTCGTCCATTACCGCATGGCCTTTTTTTCGGATGCCGTGGGTCACTCTGCCTTCGCCGGTGTTGCCATCGGGCTCGTACTCGGTGTCCATCCGCACATCTCCATGCCGCTCTTCGGCCTTGCGGTGGGCCTGCTCATCATGTTCATGCAACGCTTCAGCGCTCTGCCTTCAGACACGGTCATAGGGGTGGTGTTCTCGGCTGTCGTGGCAGCAGGTCTGGCCGTGGTGAGCCGCGACAATACCATTGCGCGCGATCT
>JAFWYI010000018.1 GCA_017522745.1 Mailhella sp. | reverse complement strand
GTCTGATTTTCATCAACTTTCTTGCAGGCTTACATGGACATTATCGAACTGTGCAGCAACCAGCGTGCTTCGCTGGTCGATCGTTGGGTCAATCGTTTCTTTGCCAGCTATCCCCTGGACAGCACCGGCTTCATGCGTACCAGCCGTGACCGTTTCGCCAATCCCGTGGGTGAGACTACGCGAATGGCGGCGGCGGTACTCTTCGACGCCATCATCGGCATGGATGCCGACCCTGAAACCGTGAAGACCGCCCTGCACGACCTCGTATGGGTTCGTGCCGTGCAGGATATGCCCCCCTCTAAAGCCGTAGGGGCGCTGTACCTGCTCAAGGAGCTGCTCCGCAGTGAGATACTGCCGGAATGCCTGAAGCCGGAAAACTCCGGCGCAACTACTCTGAACGAATACCTCGCTATGGAATCCCGCCTGGATACCCTTGGCCTCATGGCTCTGGATATGTATTCGGAAGCGCGGGAACGAGTGTTCAGAGTACGAGTGGAAGAAGTAAAGCGAAGCCAGTCGGCGGTGATCCGTCTGGCCAAGCTTCGGAGGGAGCAGGAGACTGCTCCTGAAACTGAAAATCGAGGGGTAGAGGAATGACCATCGCATTTGCGGCAACTCTGCTTATCCTTATCGTAGGATGGGCGGGGTCAGCACTTGGCCTGCAGTATCTGCTCGGCGTTATTTTACCGCTGGTAGCGGGTGCTGTGTTCATCATCGGCTTCATCTGGAAGATCATCTGCTGGGCTAAATCGCCCGTGCCTTTCGCCATCCCCACGGTGGCCGGCCAGCAGCGTTCTCTTGACTGGATCAAGCCCAATCGTCTGGAATGTCCTTGGACTACGCCTGCCGTTGTGGGCCGTATGATCCTGGAAGTGTTCGCCTTCCGTTCTCTGTTCCGTAACACCCGTGCGGAACTCACCACCATCGACGGCGCTCCCCGCGTCACCTATTTCTCCAATAAGTGGCTCTGGGTATTCGCACTGCTGTTCCACTACAGCATGCTCGTCATCATCATCCGCCACGCCCGCTTCTTCCTTGACCCGGTGCCCTGCTGCATCGCTGTCATCGAATTCGTAGACGGCGTGTTCCAGATGGGCGCTCCCCGCTTCTATCTGACCGACGCCTTCATCCTCGCCGGCCTCGGCTTCCTGCTGCTGCGCCGCGTCTGCTCTGTGCGTCTGCGCTACATCTCCCTTCCTGCCGACTGGTTCGCCCTGTTCCTGCTCATCGCCATTGCCGGTTCCGGCATCTGCATGCGCTATGTGAGCAAGGTCGACATCAATCTGGCCAAGGACGTCATCATGGGCATGGCCACCTTCTCCCCTGTGGATCCCAGCGGCCTCGGCGCCATGTTCTTCATCCACGTCACTCTGGTGAGCGCTCTTCTCATCTACTTCCCCTTCTCGAAGCTGATGCACATGGGCGGCGTCTTCATGAGCCCCACCCGCAACATGAAGTGCAACACCCGCGAAGAACGGCACGTGAATCCGTGGAACAAGCCCGCGCATTTCCACACCTATGCCGAATATGAAGACGATTACCGTGAAGCTATGATCGAGGCCGGTCTCCCTGTAGACAAGATGCCCGAAGCCAAGACGGAAGCCTAAGGAGTAATTGGTTATGGCAAAGATGCCCAAACCTGACGAACTGCTGGCGGCAACGCCTGCTGCCTTCCCCAAGGAAGGCTGGATGGACACCAAGCCTGATTTCCGCCCCGGAAGCTTCTGCTATCCTGCCAAGACGGAGATCCTCAAGGGCCTTGGTTTTGAGAACGCCCACGACTGGGCGCCCGACAACGAAGACTGGGAACTTCCCGCTAACTGGGAACAGATCCTCTATAATTCCCTTCAGGATGCCCTCAACAAGCATCGCTCCCTGAAGGTGTTCATGGACTGCTGCGTGCGCTGCGGCGCCTGTGCGGACAAGTGCCACTTCTTCATCGGCACCAACGATCCGAAGAACATGCCTGTTCTCCGCGCCGAACTTCTCCGCTCCGTGTACCGCAAGGACTTCACCACTGCCGGCAAGCTGCTCGGCAAGCTGGCTGGTGCCCGCAAGCTGGACAAGGACATCATCAAGGAATGGTTCATCTATTTCTACCAGTGCACCGAATGCCGCCGCTGCTCGCTGTTCTGCCCCTACGGCATCGACACCGCTGAAATCACCGTCATCGTGCGTCAGATGCTGCTCGATCTCGGCCTCGGCATCCACTGGATCATGAACTCGGTGAACGACTGTAACCGCACCGGTAACCACCTCGGCGTCCAGCCTCACTCCATGCGCGAAATCGTGGAGTTCCTCAGCGACGATATCGAAACCATCACCGGTATCCGTATCGATCCGCCGTGGAACGAAAAGGGCCATGAAGTCGTCTTCATCACGCCCTCCGGCGACTACTTCGCCGACCCCGGCATCTACACCTTCATGGGTTACCTGATGCTGTTCCATGAAATCGGTCTGGACTACACCCTGTCCACCTACGCCTCTGAAGGCGGCAACTTCGGTTCCTTCGTCTCCTTCGACGTGGCCAAGAAGCTGAACGCCAAGATGTACCACGAAGCCGACCGCCTCGGCTCCAAGTGGATCCTCGGTGGCGAATGCGGTCACATGTGGCGTGTGGTGAACCAGTACATGGCCACCTACAACGGTCCCACTCCCGCCAAGATGGAAACCCCTGTGTCCCCCATCACCGGCACGGTGTTCAAGAATGCCGCCGCCACCAAGATGGTACACATCACCGAATTCACGGCTGACCTCATCAAGCATAACAAGCTGAACCTGCGCCCCGAACGCAACGATGAGATCATCACCACCTGGCACGACTCCTGCAACCCCGCCCGCGCTATGGGTCTGCTCGAAGAACCGCGCTACATCCTTAAGAACGTCTGTAACAACTTCGTCGAAATGCCCGAGCATACCATTCGCGAAGAGACCTTCTGCTGTGGTTCCGGTTCCGGCCTCAACGCCGAAGAAATCATGGATCAGCGCCTGCGCGGCGGTTTCCCCCGCGCCAACGCCCTGCGCTATGTCCACGACAAGCACGGCGTCAACTGGATGGGTTGTATCTGCGCCCTCGACCGCGCCGCTCTGCCTCCGCTGGTCGACTACTGGGTTCCCGGCGTCACCGTGTCCGGCCTGCATGAACTCGTTGCCAATGCTCTGGTGATGAAGGGCGAAATCCCCCGCACCATGAACCTGCGTCAGGAAGATCTCGCCAATCCTGATCCGGATCCCGCCGACTCGGAGGAAGCGTAAATGTATAACAAAAAGTTTGTCATCCCCGGCATCATCGTCTTTGTCGGGCTGTTCACCGCTCCCTTCTGGACCAACACCTTCTCCGGCAAGCACGAACCTGCGAAGCTCGAACTTCCCAAGGCTCCCGTGACCTTCTTCGGTGAAGAACGCACCGCCTGCGTCGAGCCCAGAGAATGGATGGCTGCCAATCACATGGAGCTTCTCATCGACTGGCGCGATGAAGCCCTTCGCAACACCAAGCGTATCTATGTCGCTTCCGACGGCAAAAAGTGGGAAACCAGCCTGCAGAACACCTGCATGGCCTGCCACACCAACAAGGCCGAATTCTGCGACAAGTGCCACGATGCCAACAGCGTGAGCCCTTACTGCTGGGATTGCCACGTCATACCCCAGGGGAACAACAATGAATTCTAGTAGACGTTATTTCCTCAAGGTCGCCGGCCTTTCCACCTTCGCTCTGGCTGCCGGTGCGGCTAAGGCCGAAGCGGCCGAAGCCTCCTACGAAGCCTATCCCGAAGCTAAGAAGGCCAAGCGCTGGGCTATGGTCATCGACACCCGCCGCTTCAAGACGCCTGAATCCGTTCGCGCCATCATGGAAGCCTGCCACAAGGAACATAATGTTCCTTCCAAGCCCGGCC
>JAFWYI010000232.1 GCA_017522745.1 Mailhella sp. | reverse complement strand
GAGCCCGGAGCCGAAGCCTTCCGCGCCGCCATGACCGCTCGCAGCGCCAAGATCGACGACTGGTCCGCCCTCGGCTTCGACTTCGTCCAGACCGCTGCCGCACTCTGCCTGCAGGTCGGCTGGTCTCCCTCTCTGCTGAACGAATGGCTGGCCGCCGCCCCGGCCGTGGATTGGGCCGCCGCCCCCATGGCATGGAGCGAGAACGGTATCGCCAGCCGCAGACTTTTCCTCCTTCGCCCGGCTTCCATGGGCAGCCAGCCTGCCGATCTCGCCGCCATGAAGGAACGCATCCTCAGCCGTGAAGCGGACGCTCAGCTCGTTCTCGAAGCGCAGACCGAGGAAGAGAATAAAAAGAACCCCGCAAGCATCGACCAGCTGGTCGACTCTATCACCAAGAACTAAAGAGAGTACACATGTCCCTCGATAAAAAGGATTTCCTGCATCTCTGCCGTCTGTCCCGTCTGGAGCCTGACGCCTCGGCTCAGGAAGAAATGGCCCAGCAGTGTTCCCGCATCCTCGCCTACATGGACAAACTGGCCGAAGTGGATACCACGGATGTGGAACCGCTTTACTCCCCTGTCATCCATGAATGCGCCTTCCGTGATGACGTAGCCGAACGCCGCCGTGAGCGTTCCGCCATACTTGCCGACGCCCCGCAGACCGATGGCGCGTTCTTCATCGTTCCCCGCATCGTGGAGGGTAAATAAATGGAACTGTTTGAACTCTCCCTTTGTGAAGTGCGCGATCTGCTCCGCAAGGGCGAAGTGAGCGCCGAAGCTGTCACCCGCTCCTGCCTCAATCGTATCAATGCCACGGAACCTTCCGTGAAGGCCCTGCTCGGTCGTCGTGATGAAGCCGCTCTCAAACAGGCTCGTGCCATGGACGCCGCCCGCCCCGCTGACTTCAGCGACAAGCCCCTCTGGGGCGTACCGGTCACGGTCAAGGACGTTCTTACGGTCAAGGGCATGCCCACCACTGCCGCCTCGAAGATCCTTGAAGGCTTCGTGCCGCCCTACGATGCCCACGTCGTGGAAAAGCTGGAGCAGGCCGGTGCCATCATCCTTGGCAAGAACAACATGGACGAATTCGCCATGGGTTCTACCACCGAACATTCCGCCTATGCGGCCACGACCAACCCCTGGGACGTTGAACGTGTGCCCGGCGGCTCCAGCGGTGGTTCTGCCGCCAGTGTTGCGGCCTGCCAGTGCTTCGCCTCCCTCGGTTCCGATACCGGTGGTTCCATCCGCCAGCCTGCCTCCCTTTGCGGATGTGTGGGCATCAAACCCACGTATGGACGCGTTTCCCGCTACGGTCTTCTGGCCTATGCCTCTTCCTTCGATCAGGTCGGCCCCATGACCCGTACCGTGGAAGACGCCGCCGCCATGCTTCAGGTCATCGCAGGCCACGACCGCCGCGACAGCACCTGCTCTCCCGTAGCTGTGCCTGATTACAACGCGGCTATGACGGCACAGGCCGATCTCAAGGGGCTGAAACTCGGCCTTCCCCGCGAATTCTTCGGTCATGAAGGGCTGGACGCCGGCGTTGCCGCTGCGTGCCAGAAGGCTGTGGACGCTGCCCGCGAACTCGGAGCCGAGATCGTGGAAGTTTCTCTGCCGCACACCGAATATTCCATCGCCAGCTATTACATCCTTGCCGCCGCCGAAGCCAGCTCCAATCTGGCCCGCTACGATGGCGTGCGCTACGGCCATCGCACTGCCGCCCCCAAGAACCTTGAGGATATGTACACCAGCTCGCGTACGGAAGGCTTCGGCCCTGAAGTCCAGCGCCGTATCCTGCTCGGCTCCTACGTCCTTTCCGCCGGCTACTATGACGCCTATTACCGCAAGGCTGCTCAGGTTCGCCGCCTCATCCGCCAGGACTATCTCGACGCTCTCCGGCAGTGCGATATGCTCGTGGCCCCCGTTTCCCCGGTTCCTGCATGGAAGATCGGTGAAATGGGCGGCGATCCCCTCCAGATGTACTTCATGGACATCTTCACCCTGTCTCTGAACCTCGCCGGTCTGCCTGGACTCTCTGTGCCTGTGGGCATGAGCGGCAGCCTGCCTGTGGGTATCCAGCTCATGGGCCGTGCCTTCGACGAAGGCCGCCTCTTCCTTGCAGGTGACAAGCTCACCCGTGTCCTCGGCACCCATAACCAGCGGGCTCCGATGTAAGAGGGATGCTTCACGAGGGCGGGGGCAGAAACTCCGCCCCCCCTCAACCCTCTGCCTTTTCTAAACTTTTTATTGAAAGTCTTTGAAAAGAGGAATAGTGCTTTCAGAAAAAGGCATGATACTTTAGCAGTATACCGCTCGCCTATTTCCGAACCTCACCATTCCTTTCAGGAGAGATGCATCATGCAGACGTTCACCCCTTACACGTCCATGCCGTTCTATCCGGGGCCGGTTTCCGTAGATCCGGCCGTTGCCGCTGTTCTGGCCAGAGACTATGCTCCCCCGCGCCTCGGCACTGAATATCTGGAACTGTACCAGAGCGTTCGGAAGCGCCTTCAGTACATGCTTGGCACTAAGGAAGATGTCCTCATCGCCACCGGCGAAGGCATGCTAGTCCTCTGGGGAGCCTTGAAAAGTCTGCTCAAGCCCGGCGACACTGTACTCAGTGTGGGGACCGGCGTTTTCGGTGACGGCTTCGCTGATATGGCCGAGATCCTTGGCTGCCGTGCCATCCGCATCTCGGAACCGTACGACAGCACCATCACCGACAGCACACTTGAAAAAGTCCGCCGCGCCATCCTTGAGCATCGCCCTGTGCTGATGACCGCTGTGCATTGCGAAACGCCTTCCGGCACGCTGAACCCACTGGAAGGACTGGGGCGCCTCAAACATGAGATGGGCGTTCCCTTCTTCGTGGTCGACGCTGTTGCCAGTGCTGGCGGCGCTCCCGTCGATACTGACCTCTGGCATGCTGACTGTGTTCTCGGCGGCTCGCAGAAATGCCTTTCCTGCCCTCCGGACATGAGCTTCATGACGGTGAGCGAAGCCGCGTGGGAACGTATCCGCGAAGTCGGCTATGCCGGCTACGACGCCGTGAAGCCTTTCGACGGAGCGTGCGAAGATGCCATGCGCCATCCCTATACTCCCAACTGGTGGGGTGTCGCCGCTCTGGATGCCTCCCTCGCTGTTCTGGAAGCGGAAGGCTGGGAAAACGTATTCGCCCGTCACGATGCTGTAGCTCGTCAGTGCCGCGAAGGCCTTGCCCAGATAGGGATCCCCCTGTGGACTGCCCCGGACGCCGTCAATTCTCCCACCGTCACTGCAGCCCGCATTCCTGAAGGATGGAGCTGGCCCGCGTGGCGTGAAGCCCTTGCCGCAGAAGGTCTCGTTGTGGGTGGAAGCCTCGGCCCGCTGAACGGCAAGATCTTCCGCCTCGGCCACATGGGCACGCAGGCAAATGCCACCAATATGGAAAATGCCCTCAAGGTCATGAAAAAAATACTCTCCCGATAAGGAGCCTGTCATGCAATTTACCAAGGACGATGTTCGCCGCTATCACTCTCAGCCGCGCCCCGGCAAAGTCGAGGTGATGACGACTAAGCCTGCCGCCACGCAGGATGATCTCACGCTGGCCTATACGCCTGGTGTAGCTGACGCCTGCCGCGACATCATGGCTGATGAAGCCATGGCCTCCGTGCTTACGGCCCGCAGCAATCTGGTGGCCGTGGTCACCAACGGTACTGCTGTTCTCGGCCTCGGCAATATCGGCCCTCTGGCCGGAAAGCCTGTGATGGAAGGCAAGTGCATGCTTTTCAAGAACTTTGCCGACATCGACGCTTTCGACCTTGAGCTGGACTGCTCCGATCCTGATCGCCTCATCGACATCGTGAAGGCGCTCGAACCTACGTTCGGCGGCATCAACCTTGAAGATATCAAGGGGCCGGACTGCTTCTATATCGAAGAAGCCCTCAAAAAGTCCATGAACATCCCTGTGTTCCACGATGACCAGCACGGTACTGCTGTCATCACCGGCGCCGCGCTGATCAACGCATCCCGCATCACCGGCCGTGCCGTGGAAGACATGAAGATCGTCGTGCTGGGTGCTGGCGCTGCTGGTATGGCCTGTGCCCGTTTTTATCATTCGATGGGCGTGAAGGCGGAAAACATCTCGCAGTTCGACATCAAGGGCCTCATCCATAAGGGCCGCACCGATCTTTCCGAGATCCAGATGATGTTTGCCCAGCCCGAACCGGCTGCAGATGCAACCACGTATGATCTGCTCACGCAGGCTCTCGTGGGGGCCAGCCTTCTGCTCGGCCTTTCCGGCCCCGGAACTCTCAAACCGGAAATGCTCAAGGGTATGGCTCCCAATCCTGTCATTTTCGCCTGCGCCAACCCCACGCCTGAAATCGGCTATCATGAAGCCAAGGAAGTCCGCCCCGATGCCATCATGGGTACCGGCCGCTCCGACTTCCCCAATCAGGTGAACAACGTATCCGGCTTCCCCTTCATCTTCCGTGGTGCGCTGGACGTTCGTGCCAGCAAGATCAACGAAGAAATGAAGATCGCCGCCGCCCGCGCTCTTGCCGAGCTGGCCCTTCAGCCGGTTCCCGAAGCTGTGAAGATCGCCTACAACGGCAAAGACTTCAGCTTTGGTCCTGACTATGTCATCCCCACGCCGCTCGATCCTCGACTCATCGAATGGGTGGCCCCGGCTGTGGCAAAGGCCGCGCTCGATTCCGGTGTGGCTCGCGGCAGCATAGAGGATATCGGCGGCAGCCTCGATGCCTATCGTGCCCGTCTGCGTGAACGCATGGACGCCGCTCATGCCCGCCATATCGCTCACTGCAAGACGTACGAATAAGATCTCCGGTATTCCTACATCACAGGCCTGATCGCTATGACCGGGCCTTTTTTGTTTACCCACCTCTCATCTGACTGGAAATAGGACATAGAGTTAGATCATACAAAGAAAGCCCCCTGCCATTTCCAGCAGAGGGCTTCGTGACTTAGCGAGCAGATCTACGCTTAGGCAGCCTTGGCTTCCTTGGAAGCGCTGATGCGGCTCAGAATGACGAGAGCCACGACGAGCAGGGCGCCGCTGGCGAGCAGGCAGACCCAAGGATTAGAGGTGACGAAACCGGCCACGAGGTAGCCGAAGCCGCTGCACAGGGCCACGAGTACGGCGTAGGGGAGCTGGGTACCGACGTGGTCGATGTGGCTGCAGCCAGCACCGGCGGAGGAGAGAATGGTGGTGTCGGAGATGGGCGAGCAGTGGTCGCCGAACACGGAACCGGCCAGCGTGGCGGAAAGGGCCACCACGATGAGGTCGGGGCAGACGGCCTGAGCCACG
>JAFWYI010000017.1 GCA_017522745.1 Mailhella sp. | reverse complement strand
TATGCTCCCCATCAGGTGGACAAAGTAAGAAAGCCCCACTAGGCTGAACTTTGTAACCTGATGGGGATTTTGTATGTCAGAACGGAAATTCATAACGTATTCTCAAGAATTCAAAGAGGAAGCGGTACGGCAGTATTTGCAGGGCGGCAAATCGTATCGCCAGCTCACGGAAGAACTTGGCATAAAAGACGCCAAGACTCTTCGGTCCTGGGTCAGCAAGGTCAGAAACGGAGAATCGTTGGAAGAAGGACGAGGAAAAGCAAAGACTGTAAGACGCGGACGCCCCAAGACGAATTTTCCCTCTGTCGAAGAAGAGCTGGCCTATGTCAAATCAGAAAGAGACTTCTTCAAGGCTCTATGCAAAGCAAAATTAGGGCATGACTGGGAAGAAGAGAAAAAAAAACTCTCTTCAAAATAGTGGATACCCTTCGCTCGAAGCATTCTCTTTCGATAATGCTTCGTCATGCAGGAGTCTCTAAATCTGGATACTACAAATGGAGCAGACGTACTCCATCGTCCTCCGATGCTCACTTGCTTTCACACATTCAAGCAATTCATTCGATACGGCCTTATTATGGATATCGCAGGATGACAGTTGCTCTCTGCCGAGAAGGCTTTCGAGTAAATCATAAACGAGTCTACCGGCTTATGAAGGCGGGTAAGATACAGGCAGTTATCCGCAGGAAGCGCAAGAATTTCGGAACAAAGGGCAGTGTTGTCTTTGAAAATCGGCTTAATCGCGACTTTACAAGCAACATTCCCCTGAAAAAGCTGGCGACTGATATCACCTATGTTCCGACTACTGACGGCTTCATTTATCTTTCGGCAGTTCAGGATTTATTTAATAATGAAATAGTATCGTATCATATTTCTTCCAAGAATGACTTGGAACTCGTATTTGCAACACTCAATAAGCTTCCATCGGCAAGTGGAGCTATTCTGCATTCTGATCAAGGATTTCAATATACCAATAAAAGATATCAGGATGCACTCAAAGAGAAAAATATCCAAGGCAGTCATTCGCGTAAAGGCAACTGTTTGGACAATGCACGAATGGAATCGTTTTTCTCTCATCTGAAAACTGAAGTGTTCTATACGAAGAAGCTTTATTCTTCCGCCGAAGCTCGAATATTGCTGGAACAGCAGATATCCTACTACAATACCGAGCGTTTTCAGAAAAGACTCGGCCAGCTTTCCCCGGTGGAGTACCGAGAAAAGCTGGCCGCTTAGAAGCAATGCCGCTGGGGCTTTTTTAGATGTCTACTTGACGGGGGGGCAGATCACTAGGGGCGTTCTTGAGGGAATTTTTACTATACAGAAGATTTGCCAGCTATTGTCTGCTTACCGAACACCTCTCAAGGCGAAAGATCAAGCTTTTGAGTTATGTATGCAGGAGCTAGAGCAAGTAATCTTAGTCCCGGTACAGTTTGAATAGCCTCCTAATACGAGAACGAAGGGGGACAGCAAATAAACTGAGCGAATTATCTGAATGAAACATTTTTCCTGAAGCACAAGTCATGAACACGACACAAAATGCTCAGGTATGAATTCAGGTATGGCGTATTTTCTTGACTAAATTAGAGTAACTATATAAATTAGTTAGTAAGCATGTTATGTGGCCACAGGGACCAAAAACAGAAGAGGTCGTTTTTACGGCCTTTTTTGCTTTAATACGTAGTGTGGAAGGATGACGCCTGGAAGACTCGATGAGCATCGTGGTCGCTGTTACATCTATTGTCACGCTTTCCCGCCCCCCCTCCTAACCATGAGGTAAAAACTTTCCGCATCGGGACGACCCGACTGCGCCTCTCCCACCGGGGACGGCCCCGAAAACCTTGGAGTCCTTATGTCCTGGTGTTACCTTTTTCTCGCAGGCCTCTTCGAAACGTGCTGGCAGTGGGGATGAAGCTGTCCCACGGTTTTTCCCATGTCGGCTGGAGTGCCTTCACCGTACTATCCATGGCGCTCAGTGTCTGGCTCCTGTCATTGGCTATGCGGACCCTGCCGCTGGGCTCTTCCTATGCTGTCTGGACAGGTATCGGCGCCGTAGGGACCGCTGTCATCGGCATCCTTTTCTTCAAGGAACCTGCGTCGCTCTGGCGCATACTCAGCCTGTTCTGTATAGTTCTGGGGATCATAGGTCTTAAACTTACCGCACAGAACTGATCTTCCTGCTTTTCAGATACAGCAATGCCGCCGTTTTTCTACAAAACAGCGGCATTCTAATTTCTGATATAGCAGGCGGAAGGATCAGTTACGGTCGCGCTCCCATTCTTCCTGACAGGCAAGGCAAAGCCCCACACCGGGGATAGCCTTGAGACGGGCTTCGGGGATGGGCTCACCGCACTCGCGGCAGCAGGGCTTGCCGTCTATCCATTCAGGCCCTTCCTGAAAAGTGCCGGCCGCAGCCTGACGCAGAGCAGATTCGCGTTCGATACGTTCCAGTTCCGTTGCCTGATCAAAAACGTCCATAGATTCTCCTGAAAAACATTTCTGAAAACGCCACGGCCAACCGTTGAAATACGCCGACCATAGCGATGCCGAAGGGAAAAACCGCGTCAGATGCCGGCGGGAGCCTTGAGCTTATCTGCGGGTATCTTGATGACCAGTTTTCTAGCGTAGCTGCTCTCTGCCTTCATGCAGGGCTGATGCGCCTCTCCGGGCAGAAGCAGAGCAAACAGACCGGGCTTGAGGTGGAAGCGTACAGTGGGCGTTTCCGACTTTTCAGCAAGGAAGATGAGATCGCGATCATCGTAGCGTTCCGCCTCTTCTTCTCCACCCTGCAGCTGCATGACATCGATGAACTCGTCGCCCATCATGAGCGTCTGAACATCTGCCATCTTCTCATGAGCTTCGTAACGAGCCACGTCCCACGCCTTGGGAGCGTATTCTTCCACATTGACGAACACGCCATCGCCCAGCTCATAGCGGCCAAGCGCCAGAGCTTCACCTTTTGCGTACAGAGCAAGGAATTCGGGAAAGACCCGCTGCCAGAGCGGCCCCAGGTCATACGACAGCGCGCGTTCAAAAGTATCAATAATCATGATGCCTTCCACAATACACCGCTTTCACGGCTATATTTGCTTGAGGGGGAAAATGCCTTGAATGGGCAACGGCGTCAAGAGGTATGAAAAGATCATAACACGCGATTGCCCTTCTGCTCCAATGGCAGAAAAAAGGCGGCCCGGGAGCCGCCCTTTTCTCACGAAAAACTAATCTTTTCCCTTGGCGCGACTCTCGCAGTAGATACAGCGGTACACACGCTCTTCTCTATCCGTCAAATGGAAGATCTGGGGGATCTCCTGCTCGGTAGAAGTGATACAGCGCGGGTTCTTGCACTTTATCACGTTTTCCACACGCTCAGGGAGTTCGACGCCGAACTTGTGTTCAAGTTTGCCATCCCGCACCACGCTCACGGTGATGCCCGGGTCGATATAACCCAGAACATCGAAATTGAGTTCGATGATCTCGTCTATCTTAATGATGTCCTTCCGACCCATCTTGCGGCTGTTCACGTTGGTAAGGACCGCAACGGAACATTTCAGCCTATGGAGTTCAAGGATGTGATACAACTCCATGCCGCGGCCCGCAGTGATATGGTCGAGAACGATGCCATTGGATATTGCGTCGATGACCATTTACTTCACCCCCAGCAGTTTGAGAATAAGTGCCATTCTCACGTATTTGCCATTGAGCGCCTGACGGAAATAGGCGGCCCGAGGATCGTCGTCCACAGCAACGGCGATCTCGTTCACGCGGGGAAGCGGATGCATGACGCACATGTCCGCCTTGGCTTCCATCATCTTATCAGGCGTGAGGATATAGCTGTCTTTGAGGCGTATGTAGTCGGCTTCGTTGAAGAAGCGTTCCTTCTGTACGCGGGTCATGTACAGCACGTCAAGGCGGGGAAGCGCGGCGGCAAGGTCCGTGGTCTCCTCGTAAGGAACACCGTTCTTCTCCATCACGTCCTTGCGGATATAGCCGGGCAGACGCAGTTCATCCGGAGAGATGAGGACGAATCTGATACCAGTATAGCGGGACATGGCCGCGATAAGGGAATGGACGGTACGACCGAACTTCAGGTCGCCGCAGAGCCCGATGGTAAGATCGTTCAGACGGCCCTTTTCACGCCAGATGGTGAGCAGGTCGGTCAGGGTCTGCGTGGGATGATTATGACCACCGTCGCCCGCATTGATGACCGGCACGCCAGCCTTCATGGACGCCACAAGAGGTGCGCCTTCCTTGGGGTGGCGCATGGCGATGATGTCGGCATAAAAACCCACCACCTTCACCGTGTCGGACACGCTCTCGCCCTTGGCGGACGAAGAACTCTGCGCTTCCGAGAAGCCCAGCACGTTGCCACCGAGTTCATACATGGCGGCTTCGAAGCTGAGACGCGTACGAGTCGAAGGTTCAAAAAACAAAGTGGCCAGCTTCTTGCCGCGGCACTTTTCGGAATACTTCGCGGGATCCGCGATGATATCCATGGCAACAGCGAGAAGCTCGTCGATCTCCTGCGTGGAAAGGTCGCGGATATCGATGAGGCTATCCATCTTACGCTCCGATCCAGCTCTCGTCGGCGGGGTTGTTGCGGAAGGCGATGAGACGAGCCACGTCTTCCTTGCGGATGTAGCCGCTTTCAGCCGCCACTTCGGCGATGGTGTCGAAGTTGGTGAGGCTCACGTTCTTCACATCAGCTTCAGCCATGCGGTCGAGCCCCTTCTTCATGCCATAGGTGAAGATGCTGGCCACGCCGAGGACTTCGGCACCGGCGTCACGCAGGACCTTGACCACTTCAAGCACGGAACCGCCCGTGGAGATGAGGTCTTCGATGACCACGACCTTCTGGCCGGGTTCGAGGCGACCTTCGATCTGGTTGCCGCGGCCATGATCCTTGGCGCTGGAGCGCACATAACCCATGGGCAGACCCATGATGTGACCCACGATACCGGCATGAGCGATACCGGCGGTGCTGGTGCCCATGAGGACTTCACATTCAGGATAGTATTCGCGCACGATCTCAGCGAGGCCGTTTTCCACCTCGTTGCGAACTTCAGGAGCGGTAAGCGTCAGACGGTTATCACAGTACACAGGACTCTTGATGCCGCTGGCCCACGTAAAAGGTTCATCGGGGCGGAAGAACACAGCTTTGATGGAAAGAAGGCCCTTGGCAATACGCTTTTCACGAGACATGGCGAAGCTCCTTAGCTCGACGGAAGATAATGAAAATTTTTGAAAGCGAGGGGCATGAAAAGGGAATCGGCCAATTCCTCTTTGCGTACACTGTCATCCATCAGTGTCCATGGCATTGATGATGACAGCTTTTCTTTGAAGAAGCTTTCCTTCTTTCCAGGCTGCCCGCGTGGATCCCCAAAATGTGGACACGTTTGCGAGTATAGAAAAACAGGATACCCGTACCTCACCGCAACGCTGTTCGGGCATTACGTCCAGCGCTCTCAAAGGAATATCACGAGGCAGAGCGCAAGACAAGAAGCGGCGTTGCCACTTCCTGAGCAGGCTCGCCCTACCTGCCTCGATGATTCGAAGCTCTGCCCCTTCCACAACGTAAAAGACCCGGCGTTGCCGCCGGGCCTTTTACTGGGGGATATCCTTACTTCACGCGCTTATTGCCTTCCCATACCTTGTCCGCTTCGGGAAGCTGAGGCAGGTAGGAGAGCCACTTGTGGCTGGCAAGGTGTTCAGCACTTTGCTGCAGTTTGCGGCTATGTTCCTTGATGGGAGGAACGATCTGTCGGATGTCGCCTTCAAGCGCAGGAGCGATGCCGTAGTTGGTGGCCTGCTTGGCGAGGTCCACAGCCTTCTGACTGTACTCAGAGGAGCGCATCAGCGTGTCGAGAGCCTTGGTGGGATTGTGGAAGCCCACACTGTTCTCGGCAGAAACGAGATCCCAGAAGAACTGGCCCTTACGGACCATCTCACGAGCTTCGGCCATGAGAGCTTCGTATCTGGCATCCTTTTCACCGGTGAACTCATTGGCAAGGCGCACGGCTTCATGGGCGCGAACGCTGTTGTCCTGAGCCTTCAACAACTGATAATAGGTCTTTTCCTGGGTATCGAGTACACGACCGCGCAGGAAGTCAGCGGTCTTATCGCTGTGGCAGGTGCGGCAGGCGGTCAGGTCAGGATCCTTGAGAGGAGAAGTCCACCAATGACTGGAAGCCTTCTTGCCATCCTGCTTCTGATACTGCATGTGGCAGTCGGAGCAGGAAACACCGGCGGCACCGTGGGGGCCATCCTGCCAGAATTCGTATTCAGGATGCTGAGCCTTGAGGATGTTCACGCCGGAGACCGCGTGCTTGAAGTCCACGAACTGACCCTTGTTAGCCCCCTTGTCGTTGTAATAGGCGTAGATCTCTTCAGGATCGAAGCCATTGTCCCACGGGAACACAGGCTTGGACGCGGGACCGTGGTCCTTATGCTGGAAATAGTATTCCACATGGCACTGACCACAAACGAGAGAACGCTTTTCGTTGCGGGAAAGCGTGGCCCAGTCCTTGCCGGAACGCGTGAGCCAGTCCTGCAGTGGGATGGAATAGAGCTTCAGCTCCATGTTGGAGGTGTCGTGACAGGTGGCGCAGGAGATGCTTTCGTTCATCGGGTCCACCTTCTGGCGGTACTCGTTGAAGTCACGGCTCCACACCTTGTCACCTTCTGCCTTCACCCACTGGCTGATGTTCGGCGTTTTGCAGTTCCAGCAGGTGGTAGGCATATTGCCTTTGCCGTCCGGAGAATAGCGGTTGATGCGGTCGATCTCGAGGATATCGTGTACGGCGTAGGTGTGGCCGCGCGCTTCGTTGTATTCGTAGGAGAAGGGATAGCCCAGCCACAGGTTCTTCAGATAGGGCTGGTTCTTGGCAAAGCCCTTGGGGAGCGGATCGTCACTGTGCTTCTGGAAAGCCACTGAACCCTTGTATTCCGTCATCACCTGAGACTCGTCGTTCTGGCGATACGAAGCGTACTGGCGCGGAAAAACCTTTTCAAACGCTGCCGAGGAAAGAGTATCCACCGGGAGACCGGTCTGATACGTGGGTGTTTTGACGTCATACTCATCCTGGCAGCCCGTGCTGGCCATGGCGCATACGAGGGCCGCGCCCATCATGAACATCGTTGCCTTATTCATCCGCCGCCTCCCTGAAGCTGACAGGTGTTTTCTTCTGATGAGCCATACCGCGGTGGCAGTCCACACAGTAGGGCTTCGCCATCATCACGTCCTGATTGGTGACTCTGTGGCAGGACATGCAGTTTGCCTGAACGACATTCCGTGTTTCCAGATTCGCCAGAAGTGGAGCCTCCTTGCCCTGCACATTGGCCACAAAGTCGCGTATGCCTTCCTTGGCCTTGAACGGTATCTTGCTCAGCAGATCATGCGGGGCATGACATTCGTTACAGGCCAGATCGGCATGAGGCGACTGACTGTGCGTGAGGGCGGCCTCGTACATGACGTGGCAGCTGGAACAAAACGGCCTTGAGTCGGAAAACTGCATTCCGGCCGCGGCCGCGAACACCAGCGCCGCTCCCAGCGCAGTTCCTACAGCCAGCATCTTCAGGGGACCTTTCTTAGATGTTGCCATCGTCTCCTCCTTGGATTCCGGAACGAATAGTTTACTGCAGGATAAACGAGATCTTTTATCAAACTGTGATTTCAATCACAATTCAGCAACATTTTGCAAGATTTCTCCTTTCATTGGGAGAAAATCACTCTGCCATTCGCAAAGTCCACAACACAAAAAAGCCGCTCCTGCACGATCAGGAACGGCATAAAGACAATTTTCCTTGTAGAAAACTATGAAAAGAACGGGCTCAGAGCTGCTTGAATCGCCATGAGTGCCGCATCAAGATCTGCCGCATCGGGATGTTTCTCCGCCTCTTCCAGCCTGCGAAGACGCTCTGCCGTGAGGGGATGACGGCTCTTGGCCCGGACACGAGGGTCGAGTTTGCCCTGACAGAAGAAATGCCCCAAAAGGATATTATCGCCTCCTGCCAGCAGTTTTTCCGTACAAGCCAGACAGTCTGCCGCATGGGGAGAATCCGGCCAGGCCGCCATCGTGCCGAATACGAATACCCGGCGCCCGCGGAGCGCAGCCATGATCTCGCGCATGGTAGGGTTCGGTCCACCGCGCCATGCCCAGAAACCAAGAAGCAGGATATCGCTGTCCGGACCTGCCGCGTCTCCCTCGGATCCTAAGCGCCCATCCTTGCTTCCGGCCTTATAGTCCGCGAGTACACTTCGGGCATCGAAAACCGGCAGAGAAAATTTCGTACCAAGATATTCCGCCACCTTACGCGTATTCCCCGTACGCGAAGAACAGAGGATGCGCGCCCGGAGATCCTGTTCGGAAAGCAGTGCCTCCATCACTCCTCCAGCAGGCGGCGCAGTACCTTTTCATCTTCGATGATGATAGCTTTTTCTCCAGACGGACGAGCCCATCCTCGGCAAATGCACTGAGCTGACGGCACAGGCTCTCGCGAGAAAGGCCGAGCAAGCCTGCGAGGACTTCGCGTGTGATGCCGTCGTCCACCACGTTGGAGCCACCCACACGCGCTTTGTGAAGGAGCCAGCCCGCCACACGGCGGCGCACGGAGATCTTCCCCTGAGATACGGCTATCTTATTGATGAACATTCGCTGCCGGATGGCAAGCGCTTTCATCAAGCGCATAGCAAAGGTCGCATTATCCATGAGTATGGCACGAAGGACCTTGGCATCGATGCGGAGCAGCGTACAGCGGGTGATAGCCAGAGCTGACACAAATGCTGTTCCGCTCCCGAAAAAAATACAGTGGTCGATAAAATGCGATTCGCGGACCACGTGAAGTATGGTGTTCTTCCCCATCATGGAACTTTTGAGCAGTTCCACGGAGCCAGACATCAGCCAGTCCGCCGAGCTTACCGTCCCTCCTTCCGCAAATATCCATTCATTCTTAGCCACATGGACCATCCGCGCATTCGAGGCAAGGCGAGCCGCTTCCTCAGACGTAAGCTCCGGGAAAAGGCCTGCGATAGTGATACGAAGATCCTGAGGACGCGGGGTGGTATCGCTCTGGGCTTCAAGGGAGGCTGACTGACTCATGCTTTGCTCCTTCCAAAATTTGGAGGAAGTCTAGAAAATTGTTTGGTCGAAAACAGTGATGGACCTCACAAGTATGAACAACTGCCAGACTTAACTCAAGTGGCGCGCCTGTAAAAAAGGGCCGATTCCCTTATGCAGGAAATCGACCCTTGTCCGTCCAGAGTTCAGTCAGCCCCTTACGAGGAACAGTCAGCTCTCCAGTTCATTCATCATTACATAGCCTGGAAATGATCGCGGGGATGAGCGCAGGCGGGGCACATGGCGGGAGCTTCAGTACCGGTGTGGGTGAAGCCGCAGTTCTGGCAGCGCCACACGCGAGGTTCGGCAGACTTGAACACGGTGTCTTCTTCGATAGCCTTGGCAAAGGCGAGGAAGCGGCGTTCGTGTTCCTGTTCGGCGATGGCGATGTTACGCATGGCAGCGGCGATGACGGGGAAGCCTTCAGCGTCGGCGATATCAGCATAGGTGGGGTACATATCGGAATGTTCTTCGAACTCACCGTGGGCAGCGGCCTTCAGGTTGTCGAGAGTGGTACCGATGACACCAGCGGGGAACGTAGCGGTGATTTCCACTTCGCCGCCTTCGAGGAACTTGAACAGACGCTTGGCGTGTTCCTTTTCCTGGTCGGCGATTTCGGCGAAGGCCTTGGACATTTCCACATAGCCGTCCTTCTTGGCCTGAGAAGCGAAGAAGGTGTAGCGGTTACGGGCCTGAGATTCGCCGGCGAAAGCGGTGAGGATATTCTTTTCGGTCTGGGTACCCTTGAGGCTCTTCATAGTTAACTCCTGTGCGTGGTTTGAAGTTATGAGTAATGGCTTTGTGCTTCTACTTCAATGATTTTAACAAGCCTGGGCGGCCTGTTTTTCAGCAGCTTCCTGTTCGGCGCGGCACTTATCGCAAATGCCATCATACTCAACACGAACGGAAGTGACGGTGAAGCCGGGGACATTGAGTTCCTCTACTTTGGGAGTATCGGCCTCGGCATCAAAAATATCGCCGATACATCCGCAGACACGGCAGCGCACATGCCTGTGCGGTTCGATGTGTCCATCATAGCGGCGCATGGAGCCAGCAGAATCCAGCTTCAGAACTTCGCCGGTCTCAGTCAGCAGATCGAGATTCCTGTAGACCGTGCCCAGACTGATGTGCGGCATACGCGCCTTCACGATAGTGTAAAGTTCATCCACCGTGGGGTGAGTATGCAGTTTGCGCAGTTCTTCCAGAATCACTCGACGCTGATTCGTCATTCTCGTCTTGGGCATTGTAGCTCCTCAAAATACTGTGTTTCTCATGGCTTGTTGAAGAGAAGATATCGTTATCGAGAATTGTTGTCAATAGCAAATCGAAATAATTCCTGATTTATTTTTTACACCTATTATTTCAATATATTACATCAACAAAAAGCACTCCGAAAGCAACTCCTTATTGAGAATAGCTCGTCGATATGCCCCTCTTTTCGGTTTCCGGCACGTTCCAGCATATCCAGAGCTTGCTATCCGCGCCATCTTGGTTCAAACCTGAAGGGAAAGCGCAAAAGGAGTCTCCATGGTCCTCTTTCTTACCAGCAGTCCTACTGGCCCTCTTGATAACAGCCGCATCGTTGACGGTTTCGACGACAAGAACCGCCTCGTGGAAAATCTGCGGCGATTCTGGCGTGAGGATTCCCGCTGCCTCATGCTTGCCGCCGACCCGCATGACACCGAATTCAACGATATCCTGCGCGACGAGATGGGCGTCATCCTCAAACGGCGCGGCTTTTCCTTCTCTTCGCTGGAAATATGGGATGACCGCACGACGGAGTTCAGCGCCAGCCGCGTACGCTCCTTCGACTTCATCCTACTCTGCGGCGGTCATGTTCCCACGCAGAACGCTTTTCTCGATAAACTCGACATGCGGCAGTCGCTGTCGCGCTTCGACGGCATCGTCATGGGTATCAGCGCCGGAACTATGAACTGTGCCGACATGGTCTACGCTCAACCGGAACTCGATGGGGAATCCCTCGATCCGCACTACCGTCGCTTCATCCCGGGGCTGGACCTCACGGATATCAACATTCTCCCCCACTATCAGATGCTTCGTGACTCGCATCTCGACGGCAAGCGTCTTTTCGAGGATATCACCCACCCCGACAGCCCTGGCCGCTTCTTCCTCGCCCTGCCGGACGGCAGTTATGTGCTTTCCGTGAACGGACAGGAAACTCTTTATGGTGAAGCCTGGCGCCTGCACGAACACGGTGCAGAAAAGATCTGCCGCGACGGTCAGACATTGGCCCTCGGCATCCGCAGGAAAAACTGACTCCCCTGTCCCGGGCTCAAAAAAAACGGCCCCTGCCGAAGCAGAGGCCGCGAAGTGTCGGAACCTTCCTGATCACGCACAAGCCATTTCGCCCGTTCCGAACACCTCATAATGTATCTGAGAAGGCGCAAAGCCACACTCAGTCAACGCCCTGCGCTGTGCGTCCATAAAGGGAACAGGGCCACAAAGGTAAATATCCGCATCAGCGGGAAGCTCCAGCGCTTTCAGGGACGTGGAGTTCGGCCGCCCCACACAGGCACAGCGCACGGCATCATCCGCTCCAGGCCGAGTGTAGAATACCTTGAGCTTAGCCTTAGGCAGGCTGGTGATAAGCTCTTCCACCTCCGTCATATGGGGAAAATGACGGCTATCACGTGCCACGTGGATGAACTGGACAGGGCGCGAAGGCGACTTACGAGCCAGTGCCCCCAGCATGGCCACCATAGGCGTGATGCCGATGCCTGCAGAGAACAATACGACCGGGGAATCGCCTTCCTTCAGGACGAAATCGCCAAGCGGAGCCGAAACTTCGATCATATCGCCTTCGTGCAGATGGTCGTGCAGATGATTGGACATAGCACCCTGAGGTGCATCTGCCGGACGTTCACGCTTCACGGAAATACGCAGGACTTCGCCGCCTTCCACAGCGCTCAGCGTGTACTGACGCGGCTGGGAAAGACCGAGTTCCTTGATAAAAGCGCGGACAGACACGAACTGCCCTGCCTCAAAGGCCGGAAGACTGCCGCCATCCGCAGGCTTGAGGTAAAAACTCACGACATCGGCACTGCTGTCCTCACGGCGCACGACCTGGAAAGGACGCCAGCCGGACCAACCGCCCTCGACCGTGGCAAGCTGCTGGTAGATACCGCTCTCGGCCCCGATAAGGATATCGGCGAGCTGTCCGTACGCGGCCGCCCATGCGTCGACGAGTTCATCGGTGGCGGCATCGCCAAGGACTTCACGGATCGAGGCGAGAAGATGCTTGCCCACGATAGCGTACTGTTCGGGGCGGACACCTATAGTGCAATGCTTGACTGCGATATGACGAACTGCGGGGAGCAGAGGCGTGGGATCTTCGATATTCTCCGCGTACGCCAGAACGGCGGCCGCAAGCGCTCGCTGCTGATGCCCCTTGGCCTGATGGGCCTGATTGAAAAGATTCTTCACTTCCGGATTGCCGGAAAGCATCCTTTTGTAGAAATGAGAGGTCAGGGCTACCCCGTGTTCACGAAGTACGGGAACCGTGGCTTTGATGAGTTCTATCTGGCGAGGCGTGAGCATGGTTCCTCCAGCGGATCAAGATTTCATAGTGGACCGTACCAGAATGTTTTTGTACGGCTGCAGGCACATCTTATAAATTGATAATAGCTACTATTATTATTTTCTGTCAAGATTTTTCTTTTTAGCTCGATATCACCGCCAAAATAAAAAAGCCCCTGCGATAACAGGAGCTTATTACTTATCTATGAAAATTTCATAACTTTTGAGATATGCTTTTTTCTTGATATGGCTTTTTCGCACGAACCTAGAATTTCCTTTTAAAAACTTAAACACCAAAAGGGAGAAGGCATAAACCTTCTCCCTAGAAGCTTCACGAGGAAGCGAAAAATTAGGCTTCGATGGCGTTGACAGCCTTAGCGAGGCGAGACACCTTGCGAGAAGCGTTCTTCCAATGCACGATGCCCTTACCGGCGATCTTAGACATAACGGAAGTAGCGGTCACAAGGGCGGCTTCGGCAGCAGCCTTGTCGTTGTTCTGGATAGCGGTACGCACGGCCTTCACCACGTTCTTGATGCGGGTACGGGCGGCACGGTTACGGGCGTTACGCTTAACACTCTGCTTATGACGCTTGATAGCGGAAGCATGATTGGCCACGGGAATTCCTCCAAATGGTAGCCCCTTACGGGGTGTGATGCGATACAGTGTCGGGCGCATAAGAACCGCCCGTTATTGCCGGAACGGTTATTCTTATGCGCCTTCTCAGTTTATGTCAAGTCCTGCCGTAGACCTTACATCTGCAAAGCAGAGAAGTCGGCAAGGCGGCCCATCTTGGAAAGCAGGGCCTGAAGCAGATCGAGGCGGTTGGCACGCAGTTCAGGATCTTCCGCCATGACCATGACTCCATTGAAGAAATCATCGACGGCAGGACGGATACCATCCATGAGAGCCAGGAGTTCATCGAAGCGGTCTTCAGCCCACAGGGCGTCGAACTTAGCGGCCATATCAGTAAGGGCGGCGGCAAGGACCTTTTCCGGTTCTTCAGCCAGAAGTTCGGCACGGAAGGCACCAGTAGCACCAGCGCCCTGCTTGCGCAGGATATTGGTCACTCGCTTGAAGGTCTGGGCATTATCTGCAAAACCGGGCTTAGCGGCTTCAGTCACAAGAGCGGCAAGGCGACGGGAGGCGGCCCACACGTCGGAAGAGCCGGCGTTCATCACGGCTTCCACCAGCAGGGTGTCGTTGCCCTGCGTGAGGAAGAGGTTCTTCACACGGCCAGCGAAGAATTCGTTGAGCTTGGCGAGAGCTTCGGGCTTTTCCAGCTTCCAGCGGATGTCTTCAGCGTACAGAGCCTGAGCCTTGGCGAAGAGTTCTTCCACGGGCAGACGCCAGCCCTTTTCGATGAGGATGCGGGCGATACCGAGGGCACAGCGGCGCAGAGCGAAGGGGTCGGCAGCGCCGGTGGGGATGTTGCCGAGACCGAAGCAGCCCACGAGGGTGTCGGCCTTGTCCGCCATGGAAAGGATGGCGCCAAGGTCGGTAGCGGGAACAGGGGTCTCAGGACCGGCGGGCAGGTACTGTTCAGCCAGTGCGTCGGCGGCCACGGGGTCGAGACCCATCTTATGACCGTAGATCGTGCCCATGATACCCTGAAGGGTGTCGAATTCGCCAACCATCTGAGAAACGAGGTCAGCCTTGGCGCAGCGACCAGCCACAGCGGCGGAAGCAGCGTTCACGGAACCGCCGGCGATACCGGGCTGAGCGGCCAGCCATTCGCAAAGAGCGGAGAGTCGGCGGCACTTGTCGCCCATGGAGCCGAGCGGACCGAGGAAGATGACATGGTCGAGCTTTTCCTTCCACACCTCGAAGGAAGCCTTCATATCAGTGTTCCAGTAGAAACGGGCGTCTTCGAGACGCGCGCGGAGCACGCGTTCCCAGCCCTTCTTCACGAGGGCAGGTTCGAGGGAAGACACGTTGGACACGGTGAGGAAATGAGGCAGGAGCTTGCCGTCCTCGCCTTCCACACCGAAGCTCTTCTGATGCGTTTCCATGCTGGTGAGCAGCACGATGGAGGGCAGTTCAAGGAAGCTGGGATCAAAATCGCCCATGACAGGCACAGGATGTTCGGAGAGACCCTGTACTTCGTCGAGCAGGCTATCCTTCCACATGATGCGGCCGTTCACGGTCTTGGCGAGTTCGTTGCCGCCTTCGATGACCACCTTACGGCGATCGGCACCGGAAACGGTGACGCCGCACTTTTCAGCAAGTACCTTGTCGTATTCGCAGGCGCAGGCCACTTCGTGCGGGCCCTTACCGTGGACGCGATGCCCCACGGTCATGCGGCCGGATTCGATATCGGCCACCTTGAAGGAAACGACTTCCTTATCCATGAGTGCCAGCACCCAGCGCAGAGGACGAGCGAACAGGAAACGGCTTTCGCCCCAGTGCATACGCTTGGGGAAAGGCAGAGAGCCGATGATGGCAGGAGCGGCTTCGGCAATGATGGAGGAGGCAGAAGCGCCACCAACGGTCTTGCGGGCGGCCACATACACGCCCTTGGGGGTCTCCTGCTGGAAGAGGTCGGCCACATCCACGCCCTGACCGCGGGCAAAGCCCTGAGCGGCCTTGGTGGGGTTGCCATCGGCATCGAAGGCAGCCTTCACGGACGGACCGAGGGCCACTTCTTCGCGCACAGGAGTAGCTTCGAGCAGACCGCGCACATGCAGAACAGCACGGCGGGGGGTGGTACTCACGGCAATGGAATCATAGGTGAGGCCGTTCTCAGCAAAAAGAGCGGCAAAACGGTCGTTGAGTTCGCGTTCGAGAGAAGCGAGGAAACGGGCGGGAAGTTCTTCCACGCCGAGTTCGAGAACGAAATGACTCATGGTACTATCCCTTCTTCAGCATGGGATAACCCATGGCTTCGCGCTGAGCGGCATAGAGATGGGCCACGCCGGAAGCCAGCGTGCGGACACGGGCGATGTAGCCCGCGCGTTCGGTGATGGAAATAGCGCCGCGCGCGTCCAGCAGGTTGAACGTGTGCGAACACTTCATGCAGTAATCGTAAGCCGGGAGAGGCAGCTTGGCTTCGATGAGACGCAGGCATTCCTTTTCATAGTCATTGAAATGCTGGAGGTGCATGGCCGCATCGGACTGGTCGAAGTTGTAGCAGGACTGTTCGTATTCGTTCTGATGGTAGACATCACCATAGGTGATCTTGTCGTTCCACTTGAGATCGAACACGGATTCCACACCCTGCAGATACATGGTGAGGCGTTCAAGGCCGTAGGTCAGTTCCACGCTGGCAGGAGCGAGGTCGATGCCGCCCACCTGCTGAAAATAGGTGAACTGAGAAACTTCCATACCGTTGAGCCACACTTCCCAACCAAGGCCCCAGGCACCGAGGGTGGGAGATTCCCAGTCGTCTTCCACGAAACGGATGTCATGCTTGGCAGGATCGATGCCAAGAGCCTTGATGCTGTCGAGATAAATCTTCTGAGGATCGGCCGGAGCAGTCTTCATGAGGACCTGGATCTGGAAATAATGCAGCAGACGGTTGGGGTTGTCGCCATAGCGGCCGTCCGTAGGACGACGAGAAGGTTCAACGTAGGCGGCGGCCCAGGGTTCCGGCCCGATGACGCGCAGGAAGGTGGAAGGGTTGAAGGTACCCGCACCGCACTCGATGTCCATGGGCTGGACAACGGCACAG
>JAFWYI010000231.1 GCA_017522745.1 Mailhella sp. | reverse complement strand
GGTAGCCATGTTGGCACAGTAGGTGACATTGTTCCCCAGCGAAAGGAGGAAAATGAGGATGCCGATGGGCAGCAGGTAGTACAGGCGGCGCAGGATGTCGCGGCCGGAAGGAACGAGTTCAGGGTCCAGCTTGCCGAGATTATACTTCACGGCTTCGAAGTGGATCATGAACAGCAGCGCCAGATAATACAGGATAGCGGGCAGAAGGGCGGCCTTGGCAACAGCGAGATAGCCGGCACCAGAAAGGTCGGCCATAAGGAACGCTGCGGTTCCCATAACTGGAGGCATGAGTTGACCGCCCGTGGAGGCAACCGCTTCAACGGCGCCGGCGAAGGGGGCGCGATAGCCGACTTTTTTCATAAGCGGGATGGTAAAGATGCCGGTTCCGTAAACATTGGCGGACGCAGAGCCCGAAATGGTGCCAAACAATGCAGAAGCAAAAATGGCGACCTTCGCAGGACCACCTTGCGAATTTCTTGTAAGGTAACAGGCCAGATCCATAAAAATAGAGCTCATGCCGGACTTCTCAAGAAAAGTCCCAAACATGATGAATCCAAAAAGGGTAGACGTAGCCGTGCCGATCGGAATACCGTACACGCCTTCGTTGAGCAGGAAGAGGTGTTCGATGATGGTGCCGAAATCAAAACCGCTGTGCTTGACCGCGCGAGGGAGCATTTCACCAAAGAACGTATAGATGATGAGTGTTCCTGAAACGATCACTAGCGCCCAGCCCGTGGTACGGCGAGTGATTTCCAGAGTCAGCAGAATCGTGATACATCCAAGGAGTTTGGCTGTGTCGGAAACTTCATCGATATAACGCATGCGTGTAGTGATTTCATTCAGATGGATGCCATACCACACGACCACGGAAAGAGCGATAATAGCGAGGCAGATATCGAGAAGAAGGCTCCAGGTCGGCTCTTTTTCGTTTTTGCCAAACTTTCTGTAGGGGATGTACAGGAAAATAAGCGCAGTGATAGCACCCACAAAGACAACACGCATCATGGAGCCATCAAGAACACCGAAACCCGTTGTGAACCAGATTTGAAACAGCGCGAGTGCCAGTCCGATGGCCATAGCAATGGGTTTTATCCCTTCACGAGTGAAAGAGAATACCATAAGCCTCCTCCTAATTAAAATACTCTTAGACTTATGCAATAATCATGCCAGTTCTCCCTAAAAGCTATCCAGTTTGAATTTTTTGTTTTTTTTAGCATTATGAATGGAAATGTGTCTTCTTTTTACACATGGGCCCATAGACATGTCTATTTTGTAGACGTTTTTAATTTGGTCATGGGCATGGTGACCTCGCTATTTCAACAGAGAGGTGAAGTCTTCGGTTCAGTAAGACCACTGAGGGAAGGAAGGAGACAGATGCTATTCCTCCCTGCGTGCGCTTTTTCGGGGAGTAGCTCATCCGAGAGTTCATAAATTTTTCCTCTTCCTTGAAAGAAGCTGTGAAATCTTTAGGGGTTGAATCTCCCTCGCTTACACGGAATGCAGAGGAATGTTTTACCTCAAGAACAATTCCCGCTCCGCTGCGAACTGGCAAAACAATGTAGTTTTAAATGTAAAAATCCCCCTTCTGTAAATGGAAGGGGGATGCTTTGATCAGGCTCTGCATAGGCTCAGCGATATTCCGTATCGCTTCATTTTTACATAGAGGCCGCTGCGAGAGATACCGAGGAGCCGTGCAGAAAGGCGTATATTCCCGCCGTTTTCCTTCAGTACCTTTATGATATTTTCTTTCTCGATGAGCTCCAGCATGCCCTGTCTGGGTTCTGTGATGTTCTTGCTTTCCCCCTGAGCAGTATTCGGGATAGTCGCAGAGATCTGGTCCACATCAATGATGCCAGACTCGGGAGCCATGAAGGCCATCCGTTCAACGGCGTTTTCCAACTCGCGGATATTTCCAGGCCATGAGCACATTTCAAGCATCTGCATAGCCCTGTCTGTAATGCGCAGTTCGGAATTATTTAATGTGGTACGGAAACGCTGAAGAAAATGCTGAACAAGAAGCGGGATATCGTTGATGCGTTCCCGTAGCGGAGGGATGTTCAGCGGGATGACATTCAGCCGGAAATAAAGATCTTCGCGGAAAGAACGGTCCTGTATGGCTTCAAGCAGGTTTCTGTTGGTCGCCGCGATCACGCGAACATTGACGCGTTTGGTGTATTTACTGCCAACGCGGGTGACTTCGCCGTTCTGGAGCAGACGCAGAAGAGAGACCTGAGCATCCAGAGGCATTTCGCCTATTTCATCAAGAAAAATAGTGCCGCCGTCAGCCAGTTCGAATTTGCCGGGCTTGCCTAAACGGCTTGCCCCTGTAAAAGCGCCTTCGTCGTAGCCGAACAGTTCACTCTGCACCAGTTCACGCGGCAAAGCGCCGCAGTTCACTGTGATGAAAGCCTCTGTCGCTCTGATGCTCGAGTTATAGATGGCCTGAGCGAAAAGTTCCTTGCCGGTTCCGCTTTCCCCCAGAAGGAGTACGGTCGAATCACTGCGGGCCGCACGCTTCGCCTGCTGCACGATAGCTTGAAAGGTTTGCGATTCGCCCACGATGTGCTTGAAATTGAACACGGCTTTTGCGCCTACTATCCGTGTTGCAGATTCTTTGACTCGTCTGACTTCTCGAAGCGTGACGATGCGCGTTCCACTTTCGCTCATGCAGACGACGGAGAGCATGCAGTTGACGAGCCCATGTTTCAGCAGGATCTGCGCCTCCTGATCGTGGAAATTGGCATTGTCGGCAAGCAGAGCCTGCAGGATGTCCTTGGAAAAGATGATATCCTCGATGTTGAGCCAGCATTGCCTGGAGGAAAGCGCGAGCATGAGCTGGGCCTTATGATTGAGCGAGCGTATCCTTCCGTCTCGTTCAAGCACGATGAGACCTTCGTCGATCATTTCGAAAATGGTCCGCTGTTCCTTGAGCAGATCATGCAGGCGGATCTGCTCAGAGATGGCATGCGCGGAGCTTTCGACCATACCCATGGTATGTTGATGGTACATTTTCCACGGCAGGGTCACATTAAGTATGCCTACCATCTCGTTCCGCGGATTCCAGATGGGGGATGCACAGCAGAACCAGCCATGCAGAGACCGGCAATAATGCTCTGCGGCCCTTGTTTCCACGGTTCTTTTTTCTTCAAGGCAGAGGCTGATGGCGTTGCTGCCGGAGGAACTTTCGGTGGCGATACTGCCAGATACGATATTGGGGATAGGATATTTTTTCTGGATGTCATATATGCTGTGCAGGATCACGCCATTGATATCGGCAAAGGAAATGATACTTCCAGAGCTGGCGATAGGAGTGTAGAGCTTCTCCATTATCCCCCTGGCAATATTGAGGATAGTAGTGTTTTTCTGCAGGGTCTCCGCGAGTTCATCCTTGTCGAGGCGACGACGATTCCCCATGTCGGGGTCCACGTTCATCTGGCGGCAGCGTATCCATGAGCGCAGGATGTTCGGCCTGATGATGGATTCGTTCACCTCTTTTCCGTTTTGAAATTTTTCCCATTCCGTGAGAAGCTGTTCACTCAACAGATCATCCATGCTGAACACCTTTTTGTTTTTTTCTAAAATTACATCTAAAAAAAATACATGTCCACAAAAGACATGTCTAATTTTTAGTCGTTCTATTCTGGTATTGTGCTGATAATATTGAAAAAATTATTGGCATAATTATTGCATGGCAAAAACATCCTTTTTTGCTGGAGAGATTATGAAACTTTTTTCCCCTATCCAGATCGGCCCTCTTTCCCTGAAAAACCGTATCGTCTTTCCTCCTATGTCTACCAAGTTCGC
This sequence comes from Mailhella sp., assembly GCA_017522745.1. Lineage (GTDB taxonomy): Bacteria > Desulfobacterota > Desulfovibrionia > Desulfovibrionales > Desulfovibrionaceae > Mailhella. The sequence goes on along the minus strand of JAFWYI010000231.1, from coordinate 1,792 downwards.
CGCCGCGGACGGAACTGTCACAGAGCGCATGGTGAACTACTACGAGGCCAGAGCTGAAGGGGGAGCAGGACTTATCACCCTGGAAGCCACGTATGTCCATCCTTCAGGTAATTCGTTTTCCCGGGGGCTGGGGCTTTCGGACGACAGAATGATCCCCGGGATAAAGAACATGGTTTCCCGGCTGAAGCGACATGGTGCCGCGGTTTCCATCCAGCTCCAGCATGGTGGGCGAGCTGCCTCCCCGGCTGCCTCGGGGCAGGCCGTTCTTGTCGTTTCCAATATCCCCGGCATCACTCCCTACTCTGACAGTCGCGAACTCTCTGAAGAAGAAATACAGATGCTCATCACCAGCTGGGGCGATGCTGCTGTGCGTGCCCGGAAAGCTGGTATCGACGCCGTGGAACTTCACGGCGCACACGGCTATCTCATCGGTCAGTTTTTCTCCCCGTACACCAACCATCGGCAGGATCGCTGGGGAGGCTCGCTTGAAAACCGCATGCGCTTTGCCTTGGAAGTATACCGCGAAGTCCGCCGCCGCGTCGGTGATGACTACCCGGTACTCTACCGCATGAGTGCAGTTGAAGGTTTGGCTGGCGGCGTAAAACTGGAAGAAGCGCAGGAGCTGGCCAAAGCTCTTGTTGCAGAAGGATGTGACGGCATCCATGTTTCCATCGGTCTGCGGGAAACCAACTTCATGGTTTCGCCTCCTTCCTGCGTACCCAAGGGGTGCAATGCCGATCTCGCTCAGGCCATCCGCCAGAGTATAAATGCGGCGGTTCCTGTTATCGTGGCGGGGCAGATCAGGGATGAAGATGTGGCAGAGCAGATCCTTACTGAAAATAAAGCCGACATGGTGGCTATGGGGCGCGCCCTCATAGCAGATCCCTATCTGCCTGAAAAATTGCAGTATTCCCATCGCCCGATCATTCGCTGCATAGCCTGCAACGAAGGATGTGTTGGTGGTTCCGCCAGAGGCACCGGCATAGGGTGCGCTTTGAACCCGCTTACGGGCCTCGAAAAAGCCTACGCCATCACCCCTGCGGCCGAGCCTCGCAAGATAGTTGTGGTCGGTGCGGGACCTGCGGGCTGTCAGGCGGCACTTACGGCGGCCCAGCGAGGACATGCGGTAACGCTCATCGAGAAAAGATCCCGCCTTGGCGGTCTGCTCGAAACGGCAGCACTTCCTCCTTACAAGCAGGATATCGAACTGATCCCGGCCTATTACGAAAAGGCTCTTCAGGAGGCCGGCGTAGTCATTCGCCTCAATGAAGAAGCGACGGTGGAAAGCCTGAAGGCTGAGCAGGCGGACAGCATCATCCTTGCCACAGGCAGTGCCCCTGTTTTCCCCGGATTCTGTCGAGTGCCCGGTGCCATGGTCGCCGCAGAGGCCCTTCATGGCGCGGAAACCGGTGACAACCCTCTCGTGCTTGGCGGTGGGCTCATCGGGGCCGAAACTGCGGATCTTCTCGCCGCTCAGGGTAAAAAGGTCACGCTTCTGGAAATGCTTCCCGATATTGCGAAAGATATGGAGACCCGCACTCGTCGCTACCTGATGCTCCGCCTCAAAGAATATGGCGTGAACATCCTTACGGAAACTCAGGTCCTTGAGATCACAGAAGCGCGTGCCGTCAGAGTAAAGGACGCGAGTGGGCGTGAACGCTGGCTTCAGCCTTTCAGCTCTATCGTTGCCGCTGTGGGCTATCGCTCTGAAAAGGGTCTGGCTACTGCTCTGGGCGATGCGGGCATCCCCTTTATTGCGGTTGGTGACTGTGCCCAGGTCGGCAAGATCATG
>JAFWYI010000230.1 GCA_017522745.1 Mailhella sp. | reverse complement strand
TGCCATCCCTTCTGAAAGCAATGGACGCGCTGGAGTAGTGCCTAGCAGCGAAGGGCAGCGTGAGCTTGCCCGACTTCTCGAATGTGAACTGCGCGAGATGGGGCTCGAAGAGATAGAACTCGACGAGCATGCCATCCTCACGGCCAAATTGCCCGGCAATGTTACCGGCGCTCCTGTCATCGGCTGGGTGGCGCACCTCGACACCGTGCCCGTCTCCCTTTCTCCTGAAGTGCATCCGCAGATACTGCGCTACGAAGGCGGCGACGTATGCCTTAACGCAGAGAAGGATATCTGGCTCCGTCTCTCCGAGCATCCTGAACTGGCGGAGTACGCCGGACAGGATATCGTGTTCACGGACGGCACAAGCGTCCTCGGTTCTGACGATAAGGCCGCTATCGCTAACGTGATGACTATGCTTTCTGCTCTCACGGCAGATTCAAGCATCCCGCATGGTGACATCCGTGTGGCCTTCGTGCCGGATGAAGAGATCGGCCTGTGCGGTGCCAAACTGATGGATCTGGAGAAGTGGAAGGTCGATTTTGCCTACACCATCGACTGCTGTTCCGTGGGCGAGATCGTGTACGAAACCTTCAACGCCGCCTCTGTCCTTATCGAGATAGAAGGGGTGACGGCCCATCCCATGTCTGCCAAGGGCGTGCTGGTGAATCCGCTCCTCGTGGGGGCGGACATCATGGCCTGTTTCGATCGCAAGCAGACTCCTGAACACACTGATGGCAAAGACGGTTACTGGTGGTTCTGGGGATGCGAAGCCAACGACAGCCGTTGTACTCTGCGCATGAATATCCGCGACTTCAGCAAAGAAAATTACGAAGCGCGCAAGAAATATGTGCAGGATGTGGTGGACATGATCCGCGTGCGGCATGAGCGTGCGAAGATTCGCCTGACCATGACCGATGTGTATGGCAATATCATCGACGCTCTCGGTGAAGACCGAGGCCCCATCGACATGCTTTATCAGGCCGCTGACGAACTCGGTATTGCCCCCAAGACTATCGCCATGCGTGGCGGTACTGATGGCTCTGTCCTTTCTGCGCGTGGCGTACTCACGCCTAATTACTTCACTGGCGGCTTGAACTTCCATTCCAATGCGGAATTCCTGCCCATTCCTTCGCTCTGCAAGTCGCACGCCATGACCATGAAGCTCGTGGAACTTGCGGCCGGCAAAAGATGAGCCTGCACGTCGGGGATGCCGGAAGTGGAAGAACTTTTTTGAGCATCATCGACATAATAACTTGACATCGTGACCGCGCTTTTCTAAAGTCCACAAGTCGGCACGAACGCCATCATGGGGCTGTAGCTCAGCTGGGAGAGCATTGCCTTCGCAAGGCAGGGGTCGAGGGTTCAAATCCCTTCAGCTCCACCATGTAAATTCAAGAGGTTAGGACATTGTCTTAACCTCTTTTTTTTGTCAGTGCCAGCATCTGTACGACTTCACCTGCCATCCTTGCTGAAATCGTATCGACAGTTCTATCCACAAGATAGAAGGGACTGAAAATCGTTAGCCTTTTCTGAAGCCACCGTTTCTTGACAAGAATGTCGTCTCTGGGTAGCTCGAAAGAAAGTCTATTGAAAGATGTCTGTCATCGTACGTTCGGCATCTTACGTTTTTCGAGGCAAGCATGGGCAATAACGGAGAAATTTCAACACGATCGTATCCTTCCAGCAGTTCTGAACTTGAAAAAGTTCAAGTACTCATTGAAGAAAAAGAAAGCGAAGCAAGGACGCGGACCTTCACTGGGCTTTTTGCAAAGCTCGTTTCCTGTCTTCTCATCGTTTTTTCGCTGTTTCAGCTCTCGGCATCCGTTTTCGGCACTTTGGATGCCATAGCTCTCCGTTCCTACCACATCATTTTTCTCCTTGTTCTCGGCTGCCTTCTGTACCCGGCACGTAAAAGAGAACGGCGTTTACGCACGCTGCCGACCCTTTGGGATATCCTCTGTATCGGCGTGTCCGTGTATGCTTTCGGTTATCTGATCCTTTATTATGATGATATCGCCATGGGAGGCGGCTGGTTCAGTACTCAAGACTATCTGGTGGCTGGCATGGGCGTTGCTGTCGCATTTGAAGCGGCACGCCGTGTCGTACCTAATCTGGCCTGGCTTGCTCTTGTTTTTTTGGCGTACACCTTTCTGGGGAAATTCATTCCCGGTGAATTCGGGCATGTGGGCTTTTCCATCACACGAGTGCTGGATCACATGTTCTGGGGAAGTCAGGGATTGCTTGGTGTAGGCGTAGGCGTTTCGGCTACGTACATATTCCTCTTTGTCCTTTTTGGCGCCTTCCTGCGTGTGAGCGGCTTCAGCTCTTTCATCAATGATCTTGCGCTTACGCTCGTGGGGCGTTCTTCTGGTGGTCCGGCCAAAGTCTCTGTCATTGCTAGTGCGCTCATGGGCATGATCAATGGCAGTGCGCTTGCCAATGTGGCGACTACAGGCGCCATCACTATCCCTCTCATGAAAAAAACAGGCTACAAGGCAGAATTTGCGGCCGCCGTTGAAGCTGTATCCAGCACAGGTGGGCAGTTCGCGCCGCCTATCATGGGTGCCGTAGGCTTCATCATGGCGGAATTTCTGGGCGTGAGCTATACGACGGTCATGCTTGCCGCCGCTATCCCGGCCTTCCTCTACTATCTCTCGCTGATAATAGCCGTACACATCGAAGCGAAAAAGCTTGGCCTCAAGGGCTTGTCTAAAGAGCATATCCCTGATGCCATGCTCGTCATCAGAAAACGCGGGCATCTGCTCATCCCTCTCATCGTCCTTCTGGGGCTGATGTTCGCGGGCTATACTCCGCTTTTTGCCGCGGCGGTTGCCATTTTTGCGACGATAGCAGCGTCGTGGTGTTCGCGCGAAACACGCATGGGGCCGAAGCAGATCTTTGCCGCCTTTGAAGAAGGGGCCCGTGGTGCAGTTGGCGTTGGTGTTTCCTGCGTCATCATCGGCATCATCATCGGCTCTGTTTCTCTCACAGGGCTGGGACTGACCTTTGGTTTTCAGGTCCTCAAATATGTTGGGGAAGGACAGCTGTATCTCGGCGGTGTATTCGTCATGCTCATGAGTACCATCCTGGGCATGGGCGTGCCCGGAGTCGCGGCATTCGTCATCGTCGCGGCTGTTGCTGTTCCAGTACTTACGGGAGTGGGGGTCCAGCCGTTGGCCGCGCACATGTTCTGCCTGTTCTACGCCTGCCTGTCCAACATCACGCCTCCGGTCGCCATGTCGTCGTATGTGGCGGCAGGCATCGCTCGCTCAAACGAAAACAGAACGTCTTTCATCGCGGTCCGCCTTGGTCTTGCAGGTTTCATCCTTCCTTTTTTCTTTCTGAACAATCCACTCCTGCTGTATTCACCGGAAAATCCTGTACTGACCTCGCTCTGGGCGTTCCTTACGGCATGCGTCGGGGTAGGGGCGCTGGCAGTTGGCCTTGAGCGATGGATGTTCGGTCCTTGTTCGATACTCCAGAGCCTCTTGTTCATCGCCGGAGCAGTTCTCACTATCGATCCCGGCCTGACGACTGACGCTATCGGCTTCGCTCTTATTGCACTTGCCGCCTTCCTCAACTATCATTCATCCAGACGGACGGGGATGAGACCTTCATCACGCAGGGACGACTTTCCGTTCACGAGTGACAATGACTAACAAAGCGGGTTCCTATATGTGTGGCAGAATTCTGCTTTCCCTCATGACGGCGTGTTCTTTGCTCTGCGGCACGGTTGAACTGCAGGCCGCAGATCGCGCGCCTGTGCGCATCAGTATCCCCACTGCGGCAACGACGAGTACACTCTATCCCATCGGCGCGGCGCTCGGCAATCTCTGGAGCAGCAAACTGCCCTACGTAAAGGCCAGCGTTCAGTCTTCGAAGGGGGGCATACAGAATCTTCAACTGCTCATGCGTAAGGAAGCTCAGGTCTCTTTTGCCATCACGAGTATCACGTATCAGGCCATGAAAGGGGAGGATAAGTTCAAAGGACGAGCCTACCCTGATGTACGTGTCCTCGCCGGGCTTTACTACAATCCTAATCAGATCATTGCCCGAGCAGGCAGTAACGTGAAAGAACTGAAGGATTTCAAGGGGAAAGTCTTCGTCCCGGGAGTTGCCGGAGGTACCACCATCGGTGAAACTGGGGCGCATTTTGCGGCGGCTGGCCTCCGTTTCCCCAAAGACATCAAGGCGCAATACGTCGGACCTGCTGAAGCAGGCGATCTCATGCGCAACAATCAGATAGACGGAGCCTGGATCATGGCAGGCCTGCCCAATGCCGGCGTTTCCGAGATGTGTGCCACCGCCGATGGCCAGCTCATAGGGATCGACGATGCCACCTTCGAGAACTTGAAAAAAGAGTATCCTTGGTATGCGAAATTCCAGATACCAGCCGGCACGTATCCTAACCAGGAAGAAAATGTACAGACTTCATCGGTGAAAATGATCCTTGTGACTGATGCATCAGTGCCTGAGGATGTCATCTATGACCTCACGAAATGCTTCTGGGAGAATCAGGATATCATGAAAAAGTCCCATGCGGTAATGCATGGTATCGATGTCCGCAGTGCTGTGACCGATCTTGCTGACATTCCTCTGCATCCCGGTGCTGTAAAGTATTACAAGGAAATCGGAGTGATACAAAAGTAGTATCGGTGAGCGTGGCCTTGTTCAGGTCTGGCCGAGATGGATATCGCTCTTACTGATGCAGCTGGAGTTTTCCTTTCATTCTTCATGCTGCAGGGCTTTACAAAGCATGAGAATATTTTTAAAAGAAAGGTTCTTTCATACATCGCCCCTAGTAAGATGCGCTGCATGGAGAAACGACCTGCCTGCTGACAGGTATGAAGTTTACGCTATTGCCGGTTTCCGGCTTTTAATTTTCGCTTAGGCGATGCACTGTTAACCATAGGCGCAGCATGCGCTTGTGAGGTTTTACCATGGCTCAGAACAAGAAAGTCATTCTCGCGTATTCCGGCGGTCTCGACACCTCCATCATCCTGAAGTGGCTCATCGTGGAACACGGCTATGAAGTCATCACCGTCACTGCCGACCTCGGTCAGGAAGATGATCTTGACGGCGTGGAACCCAAGGCCCTCAAGACTGGTGCTACCAAGGCCTATATCGAAGACCTGCGCGATGAATTCGCCAAGGATTACATCTACCCCATGCTGCGTTCCGGCGCCACCTACGAAGGCCGTTATCTGATGGGTACTTCCATTGCCCGTCCTCTCATCGGCAAGCGTCTGGTGGAGATCGCCAAGCGTGAAGGTGCTGTGGCCATCGCTCACGGCGCTACCGGCAAGGGCAACGATCAGGTCCGTTTTGAGCTTGCCATCAACGCTCTCGCTCCTGAACTCCAGGTCATCGCCCCCTGGCGTGAATGGGACCTCATGAGCCGTACCGCTCTTATCGCCTTCGCTGAAAAGCATGACATCCCCGTCAACACCTCCAATAAGCATTACAGCATGGACCGTAACATGCTGCACTGCTCCTTCGAAGGCGGCGAACTTGATGATCCGTGGGAAGAACCCGGTCCCAACAGCTACATCATGGCTGTTCCGGTCGAACAGGCTCCCGACGAACCCGAATATATCACCATCGGCTACGAAAAGGGTGATGCCGTTACCCTGAACGGCGAACGCCTCACTCCCCGCCAGATGATGGAACAGCTCAACAAGATCGCCGGCAAGCATGGTATCGGCCGTCTCGACATGGTGGAAAACCGCTTCGTCGGCATGAAGAGCCGCGGCGTGTACGAAACTCCTGCTGGTACCGTTCTCCACATCGCCCATAAGGACCTCGAAGGCATCTGCCTCGACCGTGAAGCTCTGGCCACCCGCGAGACCATCCTGCCTCGCTACGCCGCCGCCGTGTACAACGGCTTCTGGTTTGCTCCTGAACGCGAAGCCATGCAGGCTCTCATCGACCAGATGCAGCAGGGCGTGACCGGTGAAGTCCGTCTTAAGCTGTACAAGGGCAACGCCTGGCCCGTGGGTCGCTACTCTCCCCACAGTCTCTACTGCCAGGACCTCGCCACCTTCGAAGAATGTGCCACCTACGACCACAAGGACGCCGCCGGCTTCATCCGCCTGCAGGGTCTGCGTATCCGTGGCTATGCCGACCGTCTGGAACGCTACAAGAAGTAAATGAGACGATGCTGGGGGAGCAGATTTTCTCTGCTCCCTCGTTTCTTACAGCCCGGCGCTCGTCCGGGCCTTTTTCCTTTCTGATCCTTTACCATGAGGAGTCATCATGTCTGAGAAGCCTTGGGGCGGTCGCTTCAAAGAAAGCACCAGCCTTGCCGTGGAAGCCTATACGGAATCTATCTCCTTCGACAGCGTCCTCTACGCTCAGGATATCGCCGGGTCTAAGGCTCATGCCCGCATGCTGGGCGAGCAGGGCATCATCACCCGCGAAGAGGCTGAAACGCTCCGTGCCGGACTCGACACTGTAAAAGCGGAGATCGAAGCCGGAGAATTCCCCTGGCGTCAGGACCTCGAAGACGTGCATATGAACATCGAGACCCGCCTCACGCAGCTCGTGGGCGATGTGGGCAAGAAGCTCCACACGGGGCGTAGCCGCAATGACCAGGTCTGCCTGGACTTCCGTCTCTATGTTTCCGATCAGCTCCGCGAATGGATCAGACTTTCCCGCTCCCTTGTCCGCATGTTCGTCAAGCGTGCCGAGGAAAATCAGGATGTCCTGCTTCCCGGCTGTACCCACATGCAGCCCGCCCAGCCTGTGAGCCTCGCTCATCATCTTCTGGCCTATGCCTGGATGCTCAAGAGAGATTCGGACCGCATGGCCGACTGTGAAAAGCGAGTTCGTGTGAGCCCCCTTGGCTCCGCCGCCCTTGCCGGCACCACGTATCCTCTCGATCCTGCTATGGTCGCGGAGGAACTGGAAATGTACGGCATCTTCGACAACAGCATGGATGCTGTTGCCGACCGCGACTTTGCCCTTGAAGCCCTGTTCTGCGGTGCCGCCTGCATGGGCCACCTTTCCCGCTTCTGCGAAGAGATCATCTGGTGGGCCAATCCGCTGTTCGGCTACATCACGCTTTCCGATAAGCACTCCACTGGTTCTTCCATCATGCCTCAGAAGAAGAATCCTGACGTGGCAGAGATCATGCGCGGCAAGACCGGGCGCGCCTATGGCAACCTGCTGAACCTGATGACCATCATGAAGGGCATCCCGCTGACGTATAACCGCGACCTGCAGGAAGACAAGATCTCCTTCA
>JAFWYI010000229.1 GCA_017522745.1 Mailhella sp. | reverse complement strand
TTCCGATTTGAGAAAAAGTAAGCCATGTTTTAGATTCTACCTCTCTCAGCCATTCCTTGTTTTCGCAAGAAGAAATTGTCCATAACGTATCACTCTCTACACTTTGAATTGTTCCTTGCTGAAATCTGTATCTTCTGCCGTCTGACAGTTGGTATATACCATCCTCATAAATGGTATCAAAAATATTTTGTATTCTTTTGCATTTGCCGCCCTCACTAACTTGATAAACAGATGTGAAATCTACAGATTCTTTTTTGAGTGTATGCCCTAGAGAAAAGATAATTATACAAGGCAGTACCGAAGCATTAAAAAGCTTTGTGTCGCCTAAGTCGGTAATATGGTGTAAAGTATAGTTCTGTACCATATAATTTCTGACAGCGTTTCCTGCCTTGATTGTCATAAACTTATTTGATGTGATGAACCCTGCAACACCAGAAGGCTTGAGCACTTCCCGTGCATACAGCAAAAAAGCATAATAAATATCTACTCTACCCGATAACGAAAGTTTTTGGGCAATTTCCTGTGAGCGAGAACTTCCAAGTATCTGAGTTCGTATATAAGGAGGATTCGCGATTACGCAGTCATATTTGCCAGCAGTTCCATCCTCCACGGCATCTAAAAAATTAGATGTCCGTATTTCGATCTCCACTTGTGGAAACATTATTTCCAGCTTTTTTTGAGTCTCTTTTCCAACAATTTTATCTGTCTCATAGCCGACAGCTTTTATTCTTTTCCCTTGTTCGCTAATAGTGTTAATCAATGCAATCAGCAGTTCGCCTGTGCCAACGGCTGGATCCAGTATGGAGATCTCGGAATCAAAGGCAGATGTTCTATAATTCAATATTTCTTTAGCAACATAATTTGCCATTTCTTCGGGAGTATAAACTACACCGTTTTCTTTGTGCTTGCCGGTATTACTATATCTCATATTTGTACTCCTGCATAAAATCAACCTGAATTACTCTTCTTTCCTGTACTTCTTCGGCGTGTACTTTGCTATATTCCGTTCCTTCGCCATCCAATAAGCATCCTGCAAGGCGCGCATCACGGCATCTTTATCATTCTCGGACAATTCACCCCCGGCAAAGAGCGCAGACACACCGGCAACTAATTCTTCTGCATCCCTCATCCCTCGCGCCTTTGTAGCCATATGTCTGCTGTGCTTGCAGGACAAACTCTTCGCCTTCGGGCGACCCTTTTTGCGGGGGGGATTCAGCATCCGCGCTTAGCGATATTCGGCGATGACCTGCTCGATACGCTCAAGACCGGTCTTCACCGTATCGAAGCCGGGACCATAGGAGAAGCGCACCCAGTGACGCAGAGGTTCAGGCTGCGGTCTGTCGCGGAAAGGACGGATATCGAAGAAGCGCCCGGGCACGGTCATGACCTTCTTCTTCAGGCAGGCATGGAAAAACACGTCCGCATCGTTGAGGGGTTCAGGCAGTTTTTCGATGCTGGCCCAGATATAGAAGGTAGAAAGCGGCGTCACGGCCGGGTGTATGTCCAACGCCTCCAGCTTTTCCAGCATCAAAGCCCGCTTTCTGGCAAAAGCCTTGCGCACTGCAGCCACTTCGGCGTCGAAGCGGGCAGGTTCCAGAGCTTCCAGCATGGCACGCTGAGCCAGCATGGTAGGCCCGCCATCCAGAGCGCTGGCCGCACGATTCAGCATTTCGATGCAGTGTTTCGGGCCTATGGTCCAGCCCATACGCCAACCGGGATAACGCTGGTTTTTGGTCATGCCGTCTACGATGAGTACGGGGTCCTTGTCCACGTCGTCAACATAGGAGGCAGCCGAACAGGCGCCGGAAGCGGGTGAACCATCGGCGTTATACATGAAGTGCGAGTAGAATTCGTCTATGCCGAGCAGAACCTTATGCTTTCTGGCCGTTTCCACATACGAGGAAAGCTCTTCGCCCTGGATCACTGCACCGGTGGGATTACAGGGGTTGGAAAAAACGAAGGCGTCCAGCCCTTCACCCGTAGAAGCCAGTTCCTCAAGGCGCGCGGCAGGGATCGCGAAACCGTTTTCCGGCGTGGCGTATTCGCAAATCGGCACGGTATGGAGCCGCTGATAATAGAGGTAATCTTCGTAGGCGGTGTAGTCGGGATTGCGATACAGGATGCGGGAACCGTCGCCGAGGATAGCGAACAGTCGCGTAAGGGCCAGACGACCACCGGAAGCGATGGACACGTTGTCCGCCGTGTACTGCGACTTCATGCCTTTGCGGAACAGGCGGTTATACATATCCGCCACGGCCTGCCGCGCTTCCTGCGTGCCCCCGACCGGACCGTAGGCATGATCGGAAGGCTGGATAGCCAGGCTGGAGATGCGAGCCGGTGCTTCTTCCAGCTCGCCCACTTCCGGCTGCCCCTGACCGAGATTGCACCATTCGGGGTTGCCGTTCCAGAAGCCGAGCTTCATGGCTTCGTTCACTACCCAGATGACCCCCATGAAGGGGACCTGCCGCACCATGGGAAAACTATCGTTCGTCATGACTACTCCTGCACAGGGGATGATTATTGACCGGAAATGAAAAACTCCTCCCAAGGAGGATAGCTAGGATCGTTTATAATGCCAAGAGGATGGCAGCCATTTTCACCGAAAAGGCATCATGCGCTCCTGCATCAAGTCCACCGGCTTTTCTGCGCCTCTATTGACGCTCGGCTTGCATCGGCTTACTGCTGAAGAAGTATATTTCTATGAGGTCGACGCATGAGTCTGTATCTTACGCCATACTGGGAGGCCATGGCCTCCCTGCATCCCGGATTGACCACGGCACGGATCGTTTCTCAGGAACGAGGCATGTACTACATCGAAACGGCCGAGGGGCGAACGACCGCCAGCGTCTCCGGCAAGTTCCAGTTCGAATCCAGAAGCCCGTCAGCGTTCCCTACTGTTGGCGACTACGTGATGACAGACCTCTCCGACCCGGACACCGGGGTCATCCATGCCCTTCTCCCGCGCAAAACACTGTTCCTGCGTCAGGCCGCCGACGGCAGACGCGAACAGGCCGTTGCCGCCAATATCGACACGGTCTTCCTGTGCGTGAGCATGAACGCGGACTTCAACCTGCGCCGTCTGGAACGATATCTTGCCGCGGCGCGGGAAAGCGGAGCGCACCCTGTCATCGTTTTCACCAAGACGGACCTCATCGACTTCGTGTCTGAAATACTGGACGAGGTCAAGGAGATCGCCGGCAATGCCGACATCGTGATGACTTCCGTCTATGGCGAAGACGGCTACGCACAGCTTCTGCCTTATCTTGAAAAAGGATGCACGGTCGTCTTCGTGGGCTCTTCCGGTGTGGGCAAGTCAACGCTCGTCAACTGCCTGCTGGGGGAAGAACGGCAGGAGGTCGGCGAGGTGGGCGAACTCGGTCAGGGGCGGCACACCACGCGCCGGCGTGACCTTTTCGAACTGCCAAGCGGAGCCATGGTCATCGACACTCCGGGCATGCGCGAACTGGGCATGTGGGATACTGAATCCGGCGTGGAGCAGACCTTCGAAGATGTGGAAGCCGTCATTTCCTCCTGCCGATTCAGCGACTGCACCCACAAAGGTGAACCGGGATGCGCCGTTCGTGCCGCTCTTGAAAGCGGGGAGCTGGACGGAGAACGCTGGGAGTCCTATCTGAAGCTGATGGCTGAACGGCAGAGGCCGCGGAAAAAGCCAGACGCCTTGCCGCCAAGCAGGAGAAATTCAGGCAGAATGCCAGAACTGGCAGACAGGGCGGCAAAGGAAGTCCTAAGGGCGGCAAAAAACGCCGCTGAGAAATTTTCTGATAACAGAAAAGGCCCGTGCGAGTATGCGGGCCTTTTTATGACTTGGGCGGAAGTATCACGTTGCCGTGAAGTTAGATCTATGGACGATACAGCCTATAAAAAAAGACCGGCGGGGGAAACCGGTCTTTGGGGACTCATAGGCAAAAGCGTTGTTATTCGGCAACAGGCTCGTAGTAGCAGCGTTTGGGAGAATAGATCTTGCCGGCCTTCTTGAGTTCGGCACAGGCCTTGGAAACTTCCTTGGAATCGACACCGAGAGCCTTGGCGATATCACCAGGACGAACGGGCTTGCCAGCTTCCTTCATTGCGTTGAGGACCTTATCTTCCATGTTGAACTCCTTGTGCGGGGCTGAATGTTTTGTGCGTGGGCGCTTTCCTGCGCCGTTGAGTCAGTAATACAGAAATCTCCTGCGTTTGGCAAGTATTATTAGTAATAATTACTAATAATTTTAAAAAATTGTTACATTTTGCTGAAATTATTTATTATTTTATAAATCGCTTTACCATTTACTCAAAGCCATTCAGCTTTTCCCATAAATTTTACCCAGCCTCAAAAAATCCTGATACAGAGCCATGCAGGACTTGCACCGAAACAAGGATTCTGGGATACTCAGCCATGATTCTCGAATCATCGTTTGCTATCCTCTGACCAGCGGAGCCTGACATGGACGAAACTAAAGATCGCGTCGACACCATACAAGACGAAAACCTCCTCAAGGAGACGACTGTTCCCGCAGAAGAACAGCCCCTCGCCCCTGAGACTGAACCTGCAGAGCCTGTACTCGCCGAATCCGACGAGGTGGCAATGCCCGCCGAAGGCGACGATGCCGAAACGATCCCGGCCGCTGAAGCAGCCGAAGACGGCGTTGCGGCTGAGCAGGACATCACCGAAGACGCTCCCCTCGAAGCCGATGGCGAACAGCCTGCGGAAGAGGACAGCCCTCTCGTCATGCCCGAACCGGACATGATGCCTGAAGAAAGCGTTGCCCCTGTAGCTCCCGCCCCTGCGCCTATCCCTGCCGGTCCGGCCGAAAAGATCTTCAACGGGCTCTCCTATATCGGTCTGCCTGTCCTTCTCCTTTTTGCCGTTGCCATGAGCTTCCTTGAAGTCTGGCAGATCCGCGATCTGTGGTTCGCGGACGAAATGCGCCTTGCCGATGTCTTCATGAACGTGAAGAAAGGCGACTGGCTCGTGCTTACGATGAACGGCATGCCTTATCCGGACAATCCTCCGCTGTACTTCTGGTTCATGGACGCCCTCACCAGGATCCCGGGCTTCCCGGTATCCGTGCCCATGGCCATGTTCCTCGCTGTGGTCGTCTCCCACGCTCTGTTCATCGGCTCCATCTGGGCACTGGCGCGCGGCACCGGTTTCGACCGTCGCGTTGCGTTCGCCTCCGGCCTCGTGGCACTCTCCTGCGTCTACCTCAGCGGTGTAGCCACCTATCCCAATATCGACCTTCTCTTTGCGGCCTTCGTCACGCTGGGCATGACCTGCCTGTATCGTGGCTGGATAAAGAGCTTCGCGCCCTTCTGGCTGGCCCTCGGCTGGCTGTTCATGGCCGCTGCCACGCTCACCCAGGGCCCGCTGGGTATTGCTTTTGCTGTGGTCACCAGCGTGCTGTTCCTGTTCTGGCGCTGCACCCCCGGCCGCCTCAACAGCCGCGACGGTCTGCCCGGTTTCTTCCTCATGCTGCTCGTGCTTGCCGGCTGGCTCGGCGTTCTCTACCTTGACGGCCACACCGACTACATCCGTGCCATGATCGGCGAACAGCTCGTCGGGCACATCCAGATCGGCTGGCATAATGGCGAAGTCTGGTGGTATTACCTCGCCGCTCTGCCCATCATCTGGCTCCCGTGGATACTCCTGCCGCTGTTCGTCAACTGGTTCCGCGCTCTTCGCGGCATCCCCAACGCCGTGCGTACCCGCAAGACCGATGGCGGTTCGAGCTGGCTCTGGATCTGGCTGGTCACCGGCATTGACATGCTCTCCTGTGTACAGGATAAGACGGTCGTCTACGCCCTGCCCCTGCTGGCCCCGCTGACCGTCCTCACCGCCCGCTCCCTGCTCAAGCTCTCTGCCGGAGGCAGCCGCTGTTTCTTCGGACTCAGCGCCGCCATCTTTGCCGTTGCAGGGCTCGCACTCGTCATTCTGGATGTCTATCCTTTCATACAACAGTATATCCCCGCCGCGTGGCAGAGCTATATCCCCGGTGATATGCTCCCGTGGATCGAAACTCTGGACGGCACCATGTATATGGGCGGCGTACTCATCCTTACTGCTGTGGCTCTGCTTTCGCTCACCCGCCTCGCGCTTCCCGGTGGCTCCCTGCTGGTGACCGCTATCGGCATGATGCTCATGCTCCAGCCCTATCACTGGTTCGTGGTTCCTTCCATGGGTGAACTGCTCAAGCCGCAGGCACAGGCCTCTGTGATGACCGACGACGTGAAGACTGCTGGACCCGCCGCAGCTGCCCCGGCAGAAACTCCCGCACAGCCGGCCGCTCCTGAACCCCCGGCCGCAGCGGCCCCTGCTGAAGCTCAGCCCGCTCCTAGCGCTGAAGTCCAGCCTGCTCCGACGGCAGAACCGAAAGCCGAAACTCCTGCCCCTGAAGCCGCTCCGGCAGAAGAGCCGAAGAGCGAAGCCCCCGCGGCTCCTGCGCCGACCAGCGCCCCTGCCAACGTGTGATCCTCCGGGCCGCCTGCTTGAAACTCGCTCTTTGAAACGGCGGCCCTTCCTTTTCCTGTTCAGCTGCCAGCGCCTCACTCCTTGTTTCTGATATGGATACTCCTATGTGT
>JAFWYI010000228.1 GCA_017522745.1 Mailhella sp. | reverse complement strand
GTATCCATGCTGGACAGTGCCGAGAGGGGCGATGACCTCACATGGAATACCAAGGGAATCGAACACATGGAGAATGGCTTCTCGGGGTGGGCGCTGCGTGTCGTCAACGCCGGGAAATTCCCACATGTTTCCCCAGAGCCCGGAGGCCGGGCGTTGAAACAGCAGGGCTTTCTTCTCACAGAGAAGTATCCCATGAGAAGAGGTGACAGGTACACTGGAAATACGCGTTTCGAGGACAGGTCTTTCTCGCTCAACGCCATGCGCATGAGCCTGACAATGCGGCCTTAGCGGACACTGCATGCATCTGGGAGCCTTGCCGCAGATCAAAGCGCCGAACTCCATGAGTGCCTGCGCATAATTTCTTGCCTTTCCCTCAGGGAGGAGGCGAAGCGCTTCGGTACGTATGATTTCCGATGCTGGTTTCTTTTTTACAGGAGAATCGATATCGAGCAGGCGGGAGAACACTCGTTCCACATTGGCGTCTACAGGAACGACATTTTTTTCAAAGGCTATGCTGAGCAGGGCATCAACAGTGTACGCGCCCAGACCGGGTAAGGCACTCAGCTCGGACTGCGTCTGTGGGATTTTTCCGCCATGAAGTTCCATCATCTGCTTTGCCGCCGCATGAAGGAGGCGGGCCCGGCGATAGTATCCCAGTCCTTCCCAGCAGCGCAGGATCTCCTCTTCTTCAGCTTCAGCCACATCGGCGACAGTGGGGAAGCGTTCCATCCAGCGCTGAAAATAGGTGACGCCGCGTTCCATTTGCGTCTGCTGGAGCATCACTTCAGAGATCCATACCTCGTAGGGCTCGTAGGAAACGCGCCAAGGTAGAGGGCGCTTATGCGTCTCGAACCATTGGAGGAGGGTAAGCGCTATCTGCTGAGCTGAGTCGTCTGAAAAAAAATGAGCCATGGAAAGAGTATACACAGTCCAGAACTAGGAGACAAGGACCAAGTCCGGGCACGTATGAAATAATATCGCATCGTCCTGTGGGTGATTGCTTTTTGTGAATTACTGCATAATAATCAAACAACTCTTATAATCGGTGAAACTGTTCATTGCCGGTCAACCGGATATATTTGTGAGGATTCTATGAATTTTGTGTTTATTTCTCCCCAGTTCCCTCTTTCCTACTGGAATTTTTGTGATCGACTGAAGGCGCGTGGCGTCAATGTCCTCGGTATCGGTGACACTCCCTACGATGAGCTTTCCAACGAACTGCGCCACAGTCTTACGGAATACTATAAGGTCGGAAGCCTTGAAAATTATGACGAAGTCTACCGCGCCATGGCTTTTCTCACGTTTAAACATGGCCGCATAGACTGGGTGGAGAGCAATAACGAGTACTGGCTTACGCAGGATGCTCGTCTGCGCACCGACTTCAATATCACCACGGGCATGAACCTCGACGATGTGGCCCATGTGCGCCGCAAGTCTGCCATGAAGAGTTTCTATGAGGCGGCCGGTGTTCCCGTAGCCCGTTATCATATCATCACGGATCTTGAGGCTGGCAAGGCTTTTGCCAAAGAAGTCGGCTATCCTGTCTTCGTGAAGCCCGATGGCGGAATGGGCGCTTCCGGCAGCTACAAGCTCTCCAGCGATGAGGAGATGGAACGCTTCTACGCTACCAAGGAAGATGTCCCGTACCTTATGGAAGAATTTTTGAGCGGCGATATCTGGTCTTACGATGGCGTTTCCGACTCCGAGGCCAACGTCATCTTCGAGACTTGTACGTCCTGGCCTCCGTCCATTGCAGATATCGTGAACAACAAGGATCACCTTGCCTACTACACGGCGAGCGAACTTCCTGAAGATCTCCGCGAAGCAGGGCGTGCCACCATCAAGTCCTTCAATGTTCGTAGCCGTTTCTTCCATCTGGAATTCTTCCGCCTGCGTGAAGATAAGCCTGGTGTGGCCAAGAAGGGTGAACTCGTTGCTCTTGAAGTGAACATGCGTCCTGCTGGTGGCTGGACTCCGGACATGTTCAACTATGCCAACAGCGTGGACGTGTACTCCATCTGGGCTGATATGGTCGTTCACGATAAGACTTTCGTCGATCTGAACAAGGAAAAGTTCTTTGCCGTGTTCGCGGGCCGTCGCAACGGTAAGCCGTACGTCCACACTCCTGAAGAAGTTCGTGCCCGCTTTGCGGATCGCATCAAACTGGATCTGGACATTCCGGCGGCCATTTCCGGCGCCATGGGTGACCATCAGTGGACGGCTGTAATGCGTACTACTGAAGAAAAGGACGAGTTCATCCGTTTCGTACAGGAGACGATGTGATGACGGGCAAGACTTGCTGCATCCAGAGCAGGCTTCTCGAAAGAACGCTGCCGTTCATGGTGTTCGGACACAGTGGGCGTCCAGTATTGGTGTTTCCCACGCAGAATGGGAAATGTCATGATTATGCAGAGTTCAAGATGCCTGAGACCATCGCCAGCTATATCGAAAATGGGCAGGTCCAGCTTTTCTGCGTGGATTCTATCGACTCCGAGACCTGGTCTGGCGCAGAAGACAAAAAGCCTTATCGTGCCTATCTTCAGGAACTTTGGTTCAGGCATATCGTGGAAGAGTTCGTTCCGATGATGCGAGAGATGAACGGAACCGAGCTGGCCCCCATCACTACCGGATGCAGTATGGGCGCGACTCATGCGCTCAACACGTTCCTGCGGCGTCCGGACATTTTCGATGGCGTCATCGCTCTGAGCGGTGCCTACGATGCCCGGTATTTCTTCGGTGAAGACTTCATGAACAGTGACCTGTATATGAACTCCATCGTGGATTACATGAGCAACATACGGCTTGATCATCCGTATATTCCCATGTTCAATGCCCGCAATATCTGCATCTGTACCGGTCAGGGGGCATGGGAAGAGGAAATGGTGAGGACGACTAGTATGGTTCGTGACATCTTTGCTCAGAAGGGGATCCGGGCTTTCATTGATTTCTGGGGAACAGACGTGAATCATGACTGGCCCTGGTGGCAGAAGCAGCTTCCTTATTTCCTTGAAAAGGTCCTGTAGTCCCGGCTGATAGAGAAACGTGAAGGGCGCGAACGGTCTGACTGTTCGCGCCCTTCATTTTTAAGGATGATTTGAAAAATACAGAAAAAGAAGGGCGGACTCCCGAAGGAATCCGCCCTGTATTTCAGCTTACTTCAGCTTAGCTTACTTGGCCAGTTCGGTCAGTTCAGCGAAGCGTTCGGTGTACTGCTTGATCATGGTAGCGCGCAGTTCAGCGGCGAGTTCGGGGTGAGCCTTGTCGAGCTGAGCGTAGCGGTTTTCGCCGAGGAGGAATTCTTCCATCTTACCGTCGGGTTCCTTCTTGTAGTCGAGGATGAAGGGATTCTTGCCTTCTTCCTTGAGAGCAGGATTGTAACGGTACATGGGCCAGTAGCCGGTCTGCACGGCGAGCTTGGCTTCTTCGAGGCTCTTGCCCATACCCTTGCGGATACCCTGGTTGATGCAGGGAGCGTAGGCGATGATCAGGGAAGGACCGTTGTAGGCTTCGGCTTCCTTGAAGGCCTTGAGGGTCTGGTTCATGTCAGCACCCATGCTGATGGAGGCGACATAGACGTAGCCGTAGGTCATAGCCATGCGGCCGAGGTCCTTCTTGCGGACGGGCTTGCCGCCAGCAGCGAACTTGGCGATGGAGCCGAGAGGAGTAGCCTTGGAGGCCTGGCCACCGGTGTTGGAGTACACTTCGGTGTCGATGACGAAGACGTTGATGTCAGCGCCGGAAGCGATGACGTGGTCAAGGCCGCCGTAACCGATGTCGTAACCCCAACCGTCACCACCGAAGACCCAGAAGGACTTCTTGGTGAAGAGGTCCTGCATGGTCCACAGCTTTTCGAACACGGCGTCTTCAGCAGCGAAGTCGAGTTCGGCCAGAACGGCTTCACCGAATTCACGGGAGAGCTTGGCGTCGTTCATGTTGGCGAGCCAGCCTTCGAGGGCAGCCTTCAGAGCGTCGGAGATGCCTTCAACAGCGAGGGCTTCCTTGACGGCGAGGGCAAGGCCTTCGCGGCGCTGCTTGTAGGCGTCGTGCATGCCGAGGCCGTATTCAGCGGCGTCTTCGAACAGGGAGTTGCCCCAAGCGGGACCGAAGCCGTCCTTATTGGTGCAGTAAGGCACGGTGGGAGCGGAACCACCCCAGATGGAGGAGCAGCCGGTGGCGTTGGCGATGACCATACGTTCGCCGAACAGCTGGGTGATCAGCTTCACGTAAGGAGTTTCGCCGCAGCCGGCGCAGGCGCCGGAGAATTCCAGCAGAGGCTGGCAGAACTGGGAACCCTTGAGGGTGTCGCGAGCAACCAGATTGTCCTTGATGGAGATATTGGCTTCGGCGTAGGCGAGGTTGGCAACTTGAGCGGCCTTCTGGGTTTCCAGAGGCTTCATGGTCAGAGCGGATTCCTTAGCGGGGCAGATGTTGGCGCAGGAGCCGCAGCCGAGGCAGTCTTCAGCGTACACCTGGATGCGGAACTTGAGGCCCTTGAGTTCCTTACCGGCGGCGTCAATAGTGACGAAGCTTTCGGGAGCGCCTTCGAGTTCTTCAGGAGTGGCCAGCACAGGACGGATGGCGGCATGGGGGCAGGCCATGGCGCAGCGGTTGCACTGGATACACTTGGCGGAATCCCATTCGGGAACCATCACGGCCACGCCACGCTTTTCGCAGGCGGTGGTGCCCAGAGGCACGATACCGGCGGGATCGAAAGCGGAGACGGGCAGCTTGTCGCCCTGCTGGGAGAGGATGGGACGAACGACGTTGGCGATGTAGGGATCGGTGTCGTTGTAGATGGAAGGAGTGTCAGCAGCATCGGCCCAGGATTCGGGATACTTGATCTCGGTGAGAGCTTCAAGAGCCTGATCCACAGCGGCGATGTTCATGTTGACGATCTTGTCGCCCTTCTTGCCGTAGGTCTTCTTGATGGCGGCCTTGATGTAGGCGATGGCTTCTTCCAGAGGAAGAACGTTGGCCAGCTTGAAGAAGGCGGTCTGGGTGACCATGTTGATGCGGTTGCCAAGGCCCACTTCAGCGGCCACCTTGACGGCGTCAACGTTGTAGAACTTCAGGCCCTTGCGAGCGATGGTGCGCTTCATGTGGCCGGGGAGTTCACGTTCCATGTCTTCCACGGAAGTCCAAGCGGAGTTCAGGAGGAAGGTGCCGCCGTCCTTGATGCCTTCGAGCACGTCATACATGTTGACGTAGGCGTCCTTGTGGCAGGCGATGAAGTCGGCGCGGTTCACGAGGTAGGAAGACTTCAGAGGAGCCTTACCGAAACGCAGGTGAGACACGGTGAAGCCACCGGACTTCTTGGAGTCGTAGGCGAAGTAGGCAAGAGCGAACATGTCGGTGTTGTCACCGATGATCTTGATGGCGTCCTTGTTAGCGCCAACAGTACCGTCGGAGCCGAGGCCGAAGAACTTGCACTGCACGGTGCCGGCGGGCACGGTGTCGATGTCGGCGCCAACTTCGAGGGAGAGGTTGGTAACGTCGTCTTCGATACCCACGGTGAAGTGGTTCTTGGGAGAGGCAACGAGCATGTTGTCGAAGATGGCCTTACCCATGGCAGGGGTGAATTCCTTGGAGCCGAGGCCGTAACGACCGGCGATCAGCTTGGGGAACACACGGATCTGGTCGCCGTTTTCAACGAAAGCGGTGCAGACGTCCTGATAGAGGGGTTCGCCGAGGGCACCGGGTTCCTTGGTGCGGTCGATGACGGTGATGGTCTGCACAGTGGCAGGCAGCACTTCGAGCATGTGCTTGGCGCTGAAGGGACGATACAGACGGACCTTGAGGAGACCGACGCGTTCGCCCTGAGCGATGAGGTAATCCACCACTTCTTCGAGAACGTCGCAGGAGGAGCCCATAGCGATGATCACGCGTTCGGCTTCAACGTCGCCATAGTAATCGAAGGGCTTATAGTTGCGGCCGGTGATGGAGGCAACACGCTTCATGGCGTCGACCACGATGGCGGGAACGTCATTGTAGAAGGGGTTGCAGGCTTCGCGGTTCTGGAAGTAGATGTCGGGGTTCTGAGCGGTGCCGCGCTGATGGGGATGCTCAGGGTTCATGGCGCCTTCGCGGAATTCGGCGACCTTTTCCCAGTTCACGACCTTGTTGATGTCTTCGTAGTCGATGACTTCGATCTTACGGATTTCGTGAGAGGTACGGAAACCGTCGAAGAAGTGGCAGAAGGGAACGCTGGAGTCGATAGCGGCGAGGTGAGCCACCAGAGCGAGGTCCATGGATTCCTGGGGGTTGTTGGAGCAAAGGAAGGCGAAGCCGGTCTGACGAGCGGCCATGACGTCCTGATGGTCACCGAAGATGGACAGGGCGTGAGAGGC
>JAFWYI010000227.1 GCA_017522745.1 Mailhella sp. | reverse complement strand
GATTTTCAGTCCCCTGCTCTACCAACTGAGCTACCTCGGCACGACAGAAGGAATATTTATAGGAAGAGATTGCTTTTGGCAAGTCAAAAAACAGGGGTTTTGGAACTTTTTTTATTTTTTCATGAAAAGGATCGCTACCGCCCCGCCGTAGTCAGGCAGGGCAGGCATCCCTCGTGGCTTCAGGAGGGCTGAGTCATCAGCCAGTCGCGTACGGCGAGCAGGTCGGGCAGGATGATGGCAGAGCGTTCGCGCATTTCATCATTGGCAGGGACCATATCCGGCACCATGATGGGTATCATGCCGGCGGCATGTGCAGCCCGGATGCCGTTGTAGGAGTCTTCCACTGCGTATGCCGTACGCGGGTCGGTCCCGAGTTCCGCGCAGGCCTTCAGGTAGATATCCGGGGCGGGCTTGCTCACGGTGAGCATGTCCCCGCAGACAAGCGCCTGAAAATAGGGGAGGAGGCCCGTCTTCTCAAGACTGTAGCGTACGCTGACCTCGCGCGAAGAACTGGCGAGGCCTATGGCCCAGCCGTTTGCCTTGAGCCAGTCGAGCAGTTCTATCACGCCGTGTTTCAGCGGGATGCCGTCGGCGGTGAGTTCACCGTAATAATAGCTTCGAACCCTGTCACGGAAGTCGAGATAGTCGAAGTCCTCGCCAAAGGCTGTGGCGAACAGCGTGGCCGTATGGGCGTGCGTAGTACCTATGGCCTTATAGAACAGATCGTTCAGGCCGGGGATGCCGAGCTGCTGACCAACATGCAGCCATGCGCGCAAAACGAGGCGTTCGGAGTCGATGAGGACTCCGTCCATATCAAAAACAATAGCAGGCATATCATTCCTTGGGTAGGGGCTTCGCGTAGAGCGGGAGGCGATAGAGGCGACCCTTGCGTTGATGAATCATGTTGTCGCTGGGGTGGGTGTAGTGCCCGATGACTGCCCCCAGACGGTCGTAGAGCGGGAACACCTTGGGGTGACTGGTTTTGAGGTAAAAGGCGGTGTACCCGAGATCGGCGTACAGGGGCATGACGATGTCACGTATCCAGAAAGTGCCGTTGCCCCGCCCTTCGGGCGCGATGTGGAAGTAGTTGAGCAGGGCGACTTCGTGGATCGGATCCGAGATATGCAGACCATGCTGGGCGTAGATATCCGGGGCGATACTGCCATGCGTGATGATGACCATGCCCAGCAGGGATTCTCCACGGCGCAGCGTGTGGAAATCCATGCTGAGACCGGGAGTGCGGCTGAACTCATGGATGATGCGGCAACAGTGATGCACCTCGTTATAATCGTCCCACGTGTCGGTCAGGATCTTTTCCTTCACGTTTTCCACAAGGGAGAGGAGGAACCTGCTTTCAAACTTATCGCTGATGCAGAATTGCAGATCGTCTTTGGTGTAGAGAACAGTTGTCATGCGGCACCTCCTGAATAGAAAGGATCCGGATCAGGCCGGACCGTTGAGGAAGGTCATCACCTCGCGCTCGATGTCTGCGAATTCTCCCGGACGATGCCAGAGGATACGCTTATCGGCCCGGAACCATGTCCACTGACGTTTGGCATAGGCCCGCGTGTTATGGGCCCAGAAGTCCACACATTCCGGCAGGTCGATACGCCCACGCAGGAAGGCGGCTGTTTCGGCACAGCCGATGCCGGTCCATGCCGGAGCGTTGATGTCGGGGCAGATGCGCAGAGCATTGCGGGCCTCATCGAGAGCCCCCATGTCCAGCATGATCTGGATACGGCGTTCCAGATAAGGGGTGAGTTCCGCCAGCGGCAGGCCGATACCTATGCGCAGGACATCGTAAGGCGCGGGGGGCGGCGTCTGCTCATGCCACCATGTGAAGGTGTGGCCGGTGCTTTCCCATACTTCCATGGCTCGCACACAGCGCTGGCTGTCGTTGGGGTGTATCTTGGCGGCGTAGACAGGATCGATCTGAGTGAGACGTTCATGCATGGCCGGGGCGCCAAGGCGTTCACATTCTTCGGTCAGGCGCTGGCTCACTTCAGGATCGGGCGCAGGGATGGCCGCTATCCCGTCGAGCAGGGCGCGCAGATAGAAGCCCGTCCCGCCTACCAGCATGGGCAGACGGCCTTCGGCCAGAGTTTCCTGAATGGCGGCTTCGGCAAGGGAGGCCCATTGCCCTGCAGACATTTTTTCGGAACTGTCGAGCCAGCCGTAGAGTTTATGCGGACAGACGGCTCGTTCTTCTTTCGAAGGCTGAGCCGTGATGATGGGAAAATCACGATAGACCTGCCGGGAGTCGGCATTGATGACGGTCACCGGGGTACCGGCGCGTTCAAGAACGGAGGCCAGATACAGGGCGGCCGCCGTTTTGCCGGAACCCGTGGGACCGACGAGGCAGAGCAGTTTGGGCAGTGCGCTCATGCTAACTCCGCAAGGCAGGAGGGCAGTCCTCGAAAACAGGGGAACATTCGCAGCCGGTATTGTCCGGCCAGTCCTCGGGCAGGCGATAGGCCTGACGCAGGCGGGGGATGACGGAGTCCGGCACCACACCGCGCACGTTGCCGCCCAGCGATGCCACGTTCTTGATGTTGGTGGAGCTGATATACATCCAGCGCAGATCGGACATGAGGAAGACGGTCTGCACCGAATTTTCGAGCCGGCGGTTCATGAGCGCCATCTGGAATTCATAGTCGAAGTCTGAGACTGCACGCAGGCCGCGCAGGATGGCCTTGGCGTTGTTGGCGGCGGCGAATTCCACAAGGAGGCCGCTGAAGGGCTTGACCACGACGCCGGGCGTGCCGGAGAACACGTCTTCCACGATGGCGACGCGTTCTTCCAGCGTGAACAGAGGATTCTTGCCACAGTCGCGGGCAACCCCCACGATGACGGTATCGAAGAGTTCAAGGCCGCGACGGATGAGGTTTTCATGCCCACTGGTCAGCGGATCGAACGTGCCGGGGTATATCGCTATACGTTTTTCACCCATACCAGGATCCTCGTATTGCCGTAAACGCGTTCAGCTTCAAGGCGCAGATCATACTGCGCGTCGGGATTGATGCGCAGGCCCTTTTCTACCTCTGCGATGAGGAAGCCGTCGTCAGCCATCCAGCCGCCGCGCATGAGGTTCTTGAGCGTAGGCTTGAAGAGGTCGGCCCCATAGGGCGGATCCACGCAGATGACCTGATAGGGCTCCGAAGGACGGCGGGCAGTCACTCGGAGAGCGTCGTTTTCATGTATGGCGCAACGCTCAGCAAGACCGAGGTTGGCGGCGTTCTTGCGCAGACATTCAGCGGCCTTGCGGTCTTTTTCGATGAAGTCTGCGAAAACAGCGCCGCGACTCAGCGCCTCGAATCCAAGACTTCCGCTGCCGGCGAATACGTCGAGAAAGCGCACGGCGCTCCATACTACGCCCCGGGCTTCGAGCATGGAGAACAGGGATTCACGAACTTTGCCCATGGCGGGCCGGTAGCCCGGCCCGGTGACAGTCTGGAGTACGCGGCCTCTGCATGCTCCTGAAATGATACGCATAAGATATATCCTGCGCGGGGCCTCACGACACCGCGGCCGGAAGAAAACTTCCGGGATGAATTACAGACGGGTGAGGAACACGAAGAGGTCGCGTTCGATCTCGGCAAGGCGGTCGCGCAGTTCGGCCTGCTCTTCCCACGGCAGTTCGGACGCCGTGGCAAGGCGGTCGCGTATCTGGGCGACACGCTGTTCCAGTTCGGAGGAAAGGAAGCCCCAGTCCACATGCTGACGGCTGCGGGCCGGAGAGGGGGCGGCCACTTCTGGAGCTCGGGAGCCTTCGATGGTGGCTTCTTCCAGATATTCGGGAATGAACGGCGTGATGCCGAAGCGTTCCTTGATGAGCCCGGCCAGTATCTGCTGAGCCTTGGGTTCGCCGTGTACGAGGGCGATGTTCAGGTCCGGGCGGGCCATCTCGCCTATCCATTCCAGCAGCTGGCTCTGACCGGCATGGGCCGAGAAACCGCCGATGGTGTATATCTTCGCGGCGACGGCCACGTCTTCCCCGAAGAGGCGAAGGCTCTTGGCGCCGTCTACGAGCTTACGGCCGGGAGTTCCCACAGCCTGATAGCCTACGAACACGATGCTCACGCCGGGCCGCCACAGGTTATGCTTGAGGTGGTGGCGTACACGGCCCGCGTTGCACATGCCGCTGGCCGACAGGATGATGGCCGGGCCCTTCATGGCGTTGAGCTTCATGGAGTCCTGCGCGCTCTGCGTGAAGATGACACCGGCATCGGGGTCGTGTACCGGCAGGGCGGCGAGTTCCGGCGTGTGGAGCAGGTTGGCGTACTTCAGGAATACCTTGGTGGCCTTGGTGGCCAGCGGGCTGTCCACGTACACGGGCATCTTGTCCGGCAGACGCCCCTGCTGCTTGAGCAGGTAGAGGCTGTAGAGGATCTCCTGCGTGCGTTCTACAGCAAAAGCAGGGATGATGACTTTTTCGCCCTTGCTGTAGCTGTATTCGATGGCGTCGGCCAGTTCGTTCAGCGTGTCGCTTTCGCCCTTGTGGTCGCGATCACCATAGGTGGATTCCACAAAGAGCCAGTCCGGCGTGACGGGCGTTTCGGCATCGGGCAGGAGCAGGGCGCCCGGGCGACCGAGGTCGCCGGAAAAGACGAGGTTGGTGACTTTGCCGTTCTCGGTGACGCTGATCTCAAGGAATGCCGCGCCAAGGATGTGCCCGGCATGGCGGAATACGACCCGGACGTCGGACGCAGGCTCGATAGCCTTTCCGAATTCCACAGGGTGGAGTTGTTTGGCTGTGGCGAGGGCGTCTTCAGTGCCGTAGAGGGCTTCTTCGGCCGGGTCTATCTCTTCGCCGCGGCGGGTCTTATGCTTGTTCCTCCATTCCTGTTCCATTTCCTGGATATGGGCGCTGTCTTCCAGCATGATGGCTGCAAGGTCGGCCGTGGGAGCCGTGCAGTAGATACTGCCCTTGAAGCCTTCCT
>JAFWYI010000016.1 GCA_017522745.1 Mailhella sp. | reverse complement strand
GCTCCGTCTTTCTGGCCCTCGCAAGCTGGCTCATCATTCGCTGGGCAGGCAACCGCAACTGGTCAGCGCCCGTGCTTCTGCCCCGTGCCGTGGAATTTCGTTCTGCCATGGACAGGCTCGGCGTCCTGAATCCTCGTGACCGCTTCGACATCATCGAAAAATTTTGCACCCCTCTTTACATCACCGAAAAGCCGCTCCTTGAACCGGAGAATGAAGACGTTCAGGCTCGCTACTACCGCCACGGGGCTCAGGCGGATATGCGCAGTCTTGCCATGCTGGAGACGTTTATCGGCTGTCAGAAACTTTGCCTCGACGCCGGGGATTTCGACTTCCTTGCATCAGAATACAAGCGCACTTTCGGCACGGTGAACTCTTCGGCCCTTGCCTCCTTGAAAGACCAGAACGACAAGCTCAAGGCCGCGCTCTCCCTTAAGGAACACGATGCCTACGAAGCCGCTCAGGAGCTCGCCCGACTGCGGGAGGAAAACGCAGAACTCCTCAACAAAGCGAAAACTGCCGATGCTCGTGAAGGCAAGGCCGACAAGCGTGAGCGCGACAGGATAGCCTTCTGGCGAGTCGCCGCGCCGCTGGTCAATGATCTCCTTGCCGCGCCGGATACGGAGTACACAAGGCCGCAGATACAGCAGGCTTTTGAAGATGAATTGGAACATCACCCCGAGCTCAAACCGACTATCAAGGCTCTGCTTCACACTCCGAAGAAGGAGCAGGATGATACGCCGTATTCCCTTGAAGGCTGGGGTATGACGCTCATCCGCGAAGCTCTTGGCGACAGGGCGAAAAGCTCGCCGGGAGCTGGTCAAAAACGGTAGAAACACAGAGTTCTGAGGCAAATTTTTTATACGCGGCACAGAACTCACAGATAATACAACCAGCTAAAATCAAAGAATATCTGTTCAAAAATCTCCGAGTTTTTCAGAGCTCGGAGATTTTTCTTTAATCTTTCTTCAGAGCGGCAGATTTTATTTCTTCGCCCGCTGGCTATTCTCCTTTGCAATCCCGCCGATTCCCATCTTCGGCGGCAAAAATCCAAAGGAGAAAATATGTCAGAACCCCAAAAGAAACTGAACACCGCCGAGGCGGCTGAGTATCTCGGCGTCCGGCCCAACACGCTGGAAGTATGGCGATGCAAGCACAAAGGCCCGCGCTATTCCAAGATAGGTTCGCGCGTCCTCTACGACATGGCCGATCTCGAAGCCTTCTTCCATGCCCGCTCTGTATCCACGCTGGAAAGCCCGGATACGGCACAGCGTAATCGCCCGAAGAGGGAATAGGCGATGCGTACAAACAACGGCGGGAGCCTTACCAACGGAAGAGGTCTCACGCTCATTCCACTCCCGCCGACCAGCCGTTCTACCCCGGCAGTTCATCGCTTTCTCCCAAAACAGACTCAGGAGCCCGCCCGAAGCTATGCGCTTCTTTCCGAAGGCCAGCATACGTTTCGTATAGACACTCCGCGTCCTACTCACGACTGGCGATGGGCTGCCGCCCCTTCGAACCCCGCATCAGAACGGAACTGAATGAAGAAAAAAACACACGCCCGTTCAACGGCGGTAGTCATCCGCGTCCACCCGGAAGAGCGTGACCTGCTCAAGCTGAACGCAGGACTCCACGGCATGAACGTTTCAGGCTACGTCCGGCAGACCTGTCTGGGCCTGCGCCTGAGACGCACGCCGGAAGAGAGAAGGCGACTCCGCGATCTGGCCCGCATCGGATCGAACCTGAACCAGATAGCACGCTGGGCCAATACCTATAAGGAATCGCTGGAAGCCGTGGAGGTTCTCGCGGCTCTGACGAGCCTTGAAACGCAGATAGAAAACTTCGCGTCCGGCGAGACTGGCGATTCCGGGGAGGAAAGCATCCTTGCTGATGAAAGTATTCTCCCACGGCACGGGCGATGGCGATCGCCCTGTCCGCTACCTCATCCGTGAGGATGTACCGTCACGCAAAGAGCATCCTCCCAAAGTGCTACGCGGCGACCCGAAGCTCACAGCCGAGCTCATCAACAGCATCGAGCGGCGATGGAAATTCACGTCCGGCGTGCTCGCATGGCATCCCGACGATGACGTGAACGAGGTGCAGGAACGCGACGTTATGGACGCCTTCGAGCGCGTGGCATTTGCCGGACTCGACGCGGATCAGCGGCACATCCTCTGGGTGCGACACCGCCACGCCGGCCATCACGAACTCCACTTCCTCATCCCTCGCATGGAGCTTTCCAGCGGCAAGGATTTCAACGCCTGCCCGCCCGGATGGCAGAAGGACTTCGCCGTGTTCCGCGACCTTTTCAACTGGCGCGAAGGCTGGGCAAGGCCGGACGATCCGACGCGGGCCCGCGACTTTCTTCCCGACAAGGCCGACCTCCTGCACGCGCAGACCGCACACTGGAATCGAGAGATCAAAAGCTCGAATCGAGATGAGGCAAAAGTGATCATCACTGAACTTCTGAAAAACAGACTGGCCCAAGGCGACATCAAAAGTCGAGAGGACGTGCTTCGCAACCTGAGGGAAGAAGGCCTGCATATCTCGCGCGCAGGCAAGGATTACATCGGCATGATCGTGCCGGAATCGGGTCTGAAAATACGGCTCAAAGGCGGCATCTTTGCGGAGACATGGAAGCCCAAAGAGCAGTCGTTCGAGGAAGAAGTTCGTCCCGTCAAACAGGAACTCCCGAAGCGCCTCGCCAGCTTGGAAGAAGAGCTGGAGCGCGTTCTGGAGAAACGAAAACGCATCAACCGAAAACGCTATCCGGCCCGATGGCCGGAACAGACTGAGAATAGAAAGGATAGCATCATCCATGAAAGAAACCGAACGCCTGCTTATCGAGGCGCTGAAAAAGATGGAATCGGAGAACCGGCAGAACGCCAGGGACTTTTCCAGCCGTCTGCTCCGGCAGGAGGAAGCGACGCTTCGCCTGAAAGACGAAGTGGACGAACTGCGGAGCTCCTGCGGCGATGCTGGGAAGCTGTACGAGAACTTACAGAGCTTATTGCTCAGGCTGAACGGCGGAAGCGTGAACGCGAAGAGGACAGCTTCCGCATGAGGATGTGAGCATGGGAAAAGTTATACGCATCGAAGACGACAGCATCAGATCCATGCGGAAAACGCTGGATGATCTGCCGGACAAAAGGCTCGGCAAGACCCGCGACGAAGCGACCGAGATGCTCTTCGAACATCTGAAAAAGGCTATGGAGAAAGGCTACAGTTTCAAGGAGCTGGCGGACATTCTGGAAAAAGGAAATGTTTCCATCCCCGTCGCCACGCTGAGAAAGAAGCTGGCTGAAGTGAAAGCTGAGGCTCAAAAAGAGCCGCAGAAGAAACTGTCGAAAGACCAGCATCCTTCTGCGGCAGAAAGAAAAACGAAGCGCCCTCCCGAAGCAAAACGGGAGGAGAAGAAAAACGTTCCGGCCTACTTCACGCCGGACAAACCCGACTCGGAACTCTAAATGAAAGATACCAATGTTTATTATGTGGGCGGCAGCAAAGGCGGTGTGGGCAAGAGCCTTTTCTCCTTTGTGCTGGTGGATTATCTGCTGGAGCGAGGGCATAACGTCCTGCTCGTGGATACGGATACTGATAACCCCGACGTGTATAAGGCGCACGTCAGCCTTGACCTGCCGAATCTTCAGTGCCGCATGAACAGTCTGGATGATGCGGACGGCTGGGCGGATCTGCTCGATACCGTGCAGGAGTATTCCGACCACGCGGTGGTCATCAACGCGGCGGCGCGGACGAAAACAAGCACGGCGAGCTATGGCGAGATCATGAAGTCCGCACTGGAAGAAATGGGCCGGGAACTGGCGGTCTTCTGGATCATCAACCGTCACCGCGACTCCGTGGAACTCCTACACTCGTTCATGGAAGCCTTCACTGAAACGACCATCCATGTGTGCCGCAACCTGTACTTTGGCGAGGCGAACCGCTTCGACATCTACAACAACTCTCGGGCCAAGACTGCCATTGACCAGCGCGGGATGACGCTCAACTTTCCGGCTGTGGCGAATCGTGTGGCCGACTGGCTGTACTCGAAACGATGCTCCATTCAGAAGGCATTGGATGAAATGCCGTTCGGAACGCGTGCCGAAACCCAGCGCTGGAGACGGGCCTGCGCCGTCGTGCTGGATGCCGCGCTGGAGGTGGATCATGGCTGTTAGCGCCATCAAACATCTGGAACGGATGCGCGGCAGCAAGGTCACTCGCGAGGAATACCATCGGCTGACCATGATGCAGCAGGCGCTGAATCTGCAAGACGATGATGCCGTGTGGATGCTGTTCCTCGCCATGGAATACCAGAAGGCGTACTACGAACAGCTACCGAAAAAGATCTCGGATACGACTTCGGATCTGCTGAGACGCGTCCGAGAAACCGCCGACCGCGAGGCCGAAAACGCCCAGAACAGGCTGATACAAAGCGTCATCGAGCAGACGGAAAAGCTGACTGCCCGCGTGCATATCATGCCGCTGATGCCCATCTATCTGCTGATCATCCTCTGCCTGATGGCCTTCGGAGGAGTGACCTACTGGGCAGGTCTGTGCGCTGGACAGGGGAAGCCTCTGCTACTGGAGAATGTTTATTATGTCCCGGCGGGGATGGTCATCGGTGGGCTTGGGATTGCCACTAGCGTCTTCTGCCTTGGGGTAGCGTTCTGGAAGATTGCCTACGATCAGAAAGGGTGGCTGCTACCAGTCTCCGTTGCGCTGGGATTATGTGGGGTGATGTTTGCGGCGGTTAGATTTTTATAAGGCATCTTTACAAAAGAGCTGGCAGAACCGAACGGCCAGCCTCGCACTTCTGCGAGACTGGCCACAAACTCCAGATGTAGAAATTATTAACTGCTGATAAAGTTCAGCTATAGCAAAGCCTTTCTGCTCTTTCTAAAGTGCTAATAATCCCAGTTGCAATAGCTCTTGCCATTATAGGCGGAACTGCATTTCCGACTTGCTGGTACTGCTTATCTTTTGTTTCGCAAAAAATGAAACTATCGGGAAAAGTCTGTAAACGTGCCGCTTCACGAATACTAACAGCACGATGTAAAACTGGGTGAATCCACATTGATTTACGTACATTAACTACTGTTCCGCTGGGCTGGTCATATTCCAGACGCAAGTAAATCGTGTTCTGTGTTCTACTGACATCAGTGTACGTATTAGTCTTTAACGATTCTTTTAAAGAATGAAAATTCTGTCCTTGTTTCAATGCTCTAAAACGCTCCAGAGCAGTGTCGCTAGTGTTCGTAATAACATGATTATGTAACCGCTCTGTATCACGCAACATTTGGGCTAAAGGACTAAGCTCCCTCGCAGGAGGCAATATCGTTCCATGATCCTCTGCAATATTAACAACTGGCTTTACATTTTCAAGATCGCTAAAGGCGTCACGTACAGTATTATAGTTACCCTCTGTAAACATACCCTTTGGAATATTTATTTTGGGAGAGATGTCATTTTTTACTCCAAGTACAACAAAGCGCATTCTTTTCTGAGGAGCTCCAAATTCTGCTGCGTTCAACACACTTGCATTTATTGTATAATTGTTAGGATGTGATTCTAATATCAATTTTATATAATCAAAAACTGGATATGAATTTATTATAGCAAACAAGTTTTCATCAATTTCATACTTATCTACAATCAAATGATTATCAATAATTTCTTTAGCTCGATTCAGCATTCTTTGCATCATAATTGCAGATGCAATATATTTTTGAATATCAGATAGATCACGTTTTTTCTCGAAATAACTATATAGCGCGCAAAAAGCATTCAAGGTGACTTTTTCTATATGACTATCACCCGAACTATGCATATGAGTATTTGCAAAACATAAAACTTTTTCTTTGTACTTTAGTAGCGTGTTAATAAATTTTTTTTTGTTTTTTGACGATTTATATATAATATTTAATATGTTATACTGATCTTCTGGTAACAAATTCTTTTCTATAGCTTCAATATTTTGCACAATTTCAAGAGCCCCATCAAACAGATACTCCTTTTCTAAAAGTACAAGTTTTGTCGGGGTCATAGAAAATGATAACCGCTTCATCAATAAATCATCTGTTTCATCAAGATAAAATCGATGAACGTCAGAACGAAGCATACTAACGTTTTCCATTACAAATGCTTTAGGCTGCAACTCGCAAATTGCCCGAATATACTGTTTAACAAGCATATTGTTTTGATTAATTGCATTATTTTTTTGCCTATTGGCGTTTGAAAAACCTTGGCATGGGGGGCCGCCAATTACTACATCAATAGCTCCATACTTCTTTTTTATTTTATCATAGTCTGCCGTAGAGACATCACCTAACACTTCCACATTAGGATGGTTTTTCTTATAGGTCTCCTGCATATATGGACTGTTTTCGAAGGCAACTTTAACATCAAACTTCTTTGTCTGAATAAAACCTAGGCTTAGGCCT
>JAFWYI010000226.1 GCA_017522745.1 Mailhella sp. | reverse complement strand
TTCGTGGAAAGCTACGGCGGCAAGGCTGTCACTCTGGCACGACTTGAAGGCTACTCCACCACGAATACCATTGCCAGAATGAAGAAGTGATCCTTTCTTACTGCACTGCAATTCTATATGGAGGGAGGGCTATCCCCTCCCTTCTTTTATTTCCTACCACAGTTCTATGATTCGTTTTTATTTCCCTTTCTTGTCCAGACATACGAAAATCCAAGAACTGCTGTTTGACAATTTTTAAAAACCCATTAGTCTGGAAAAACATCTTTTTTCAAAAGATGTCCATGCAATTTTTGTCCGTACTGCAACGGAGAAGCGCGTGGTAACTCTTTCTCCGTTGGACACATGGATCGGCTGCTACTCACCCTCGTCATCATCTTCGTCAGTCTCATTGCAGGGTATATTTTCCAGCAATGGGTGAAGTCTGGCCGCTCGCCGTTCGACGATGGATCCATGAAGGCGTTGCGCCTGCGTATCCAGAAATTGGCCATGTTCGGCCTCATCCCCATTTCCGCCATGCTCTCGCTGTGGGGTCTGCCCTCACCGGACGCACGTCTGCTGGCCCTCCCCGCGCTGGGTCTGGCCGCGTGGATATGCGGTGGTGTCATGGCGCTCATCCTCTCGCGCATGATGGGGCTGGATCGCCGTCAGGCCGGCAGCATGTTCTGCTGCGGCACGTTCACCAACATCGGCGCCGTAGGCTCTCTGGTCTCCGTCATGATGTTCGGGGAACAGTCCATCGCCATCGCCGCGCTCTACCGCCTGTGCGAAGAGCTGTATTATTTCGGTGTTGCCATGCCTGTGGCTCGCTGGCACAGTCTGCCGCTCGGCGAAAAGGCCGCCTTCTCTCTGCGTGCTTTCCGGCTGGAGCCTGTACTCAAGGTCATCCTTCTGGCTCTGGGTCTCGGCATCACGCTGAACCTCGCCGGAGTCCCGCGCCCTGCTATCTTCGGCACGCTCTCGTCGACCGCCATGGTCCTTGGCACTGTCTGTTTCCTGCTTTCCATCGGTATGAGCCTTCGTATTTCGCGCATGGCATGCTACGCGCGTCAGTCTGCGGCCATATCCTTCATCAAATTTGTGGGCTGCCCTGTAATCATCGTCGCTCTGGCGATGCTCTGCGGGCTTGGTGACATCGAAGGCGGTCTTCCCCTCAAGGTCGTAGCCATCCTCGCCGCCATGCCTGTAGCCATGAACGCTCTCATCCCTCCGTCCCTGTTCGATCTGGACCTGGACCTTGCCAATGCCTGCTGGGTGTTCACCACGCTGGAACTCATCGTGGTACTGCCCATCCTCGCTATCATCCTGCCGATACTGTAGTCGGCACAAACCGTACTCCGGCCTATGCATCAGGGCAGGAGTATTCTGTTTTTACAGGTGCAACGCGACTCGCGTCGCCAACAATATCTGAGGAGGAATCCATGAAACGCCTTTTCCGTCCCGCTCTCCTGACCGCTATGTGTCTGAGCCTGTTCGCCGCTCCCGCTGAAGCCGCCTACAAGAAGGAATACAAACTCAGCGTCGTGCCCAGCGCCACTTCCGGCTGGGGTCTCTCCGCCACCTACTTCGCCGAACAGGTGAAGAAGCGCACCGATGGCCGCATCAACATCAAGGTGTACCCCGGTGCTCAGCTCATGGCCGGCAAGCAGACCTCTGAACTCCTGCTCGTCCGCAACGGCTCCATCGACTTCGCTCTGGCCTCCACCATCAACTGGTCTCCCCAGGTGAAGGAACTCAACCTTACCGCTCTGCCCTTCTTCGTGGCCAACAACCCTGACCGCTACAAGGCCATGGACGCCATCGAAGCCGGCAAGTCCGGCCAGATGCTCATCAAGGCCGTGGAAAAGACCAAGGTGAAGTTCATCGGCTGGGGCGAAAACGGCTTCCGCGAACTCACCACCTCCAAGGGCCCCATCAGCAAGCCCGCCGATATGTCCGGCATGAAGCTGCGTGTGTGCGGCACCCCCATCTTCATCGACATCTTCTCCGCTCTGGGCACCAACCCTCAGGCCATCAACTGGTCTGAAGCCGTCACCGGTTTCCAGCAGGGCATCGTCGATGGTCAGGAAAACCCCACCAACGGCATCAACATCCCCCTTCAGGTCTGGACCTGGCATAAGTACCACACCGACTGGCACTACATGATCGACCCCCTGCTCCTCACCTCCAACCAGAAGGTGTGGAACGATTTCTCCGCTGCTGACAAGAAAATCCTCGAAGAATGCGCCAAGGACATGGAAAAGTACTCCAAGGCTCTTTCCCGCCTCGGCTTCGACGACGGTTCCTCCCTTGAATACCTCAAGAGCATCAACATGGTGCCCGCCGTTACCGATCCTTACAAGACCATCGCCGAAAAGGGCATGAACGTGACGAAGTTCACCCCTGAAATGATCAAGGAATTCTACGACGCCACCCAGTCCGTGCGCGACAAGTGGACCAAGGAGATCGGCGCCGATCTCGTGAAGGCCGCTGAAGCCGACATGAAGGCCGCTCACTAAAATTCATACAATGAGGGCGGTCTCGGCCGCCCTCCTTTCGTTTATCATTCTAAAGGTGTTGAATATGTTGAACTTTCTGAATAACCGCTTTGAGGAAGTCCTTGGGGCGCTACTGCTGTCAGTCATGGCATGCATCGCGTTCATCAACGTGATCATCCGTTACTGCACGAATCTCTCCTTTGCAGCCTCAGAAGAACTCACTGTGAACTTCTTCGTGTGGATCGTCCTTCTTGGTACATCCCGTGCTTTCCGCGAAGGCAGCAACTTCAGCATGAACCTGCTGTATGATGCGATGCCGCGCTTCCTCAGAAAGATCCTCTACATCTTCAGCGTCATCTGCTGCCTCATCTTTTTCGCCGCGCTCGCCTATGAAGGCTATATCGAAGTCGTAGACGAGATGGAACTCAACGTCGTTTCCGAATCGCTGGCTATCCCCGTGTGGCTGTATACCATCTGCACGCCCGCCTTCTCCGTTCTCATCATCGTGCGTATCCTCCAGAAAGTCTGGGACGATCTCCGCATCAGCAACTACTAGGAGTACGCCATGGAAACTTCTCTTTTCAACGATCCGGCATTCTGGCTGCTCATCGCGTTCGCTGTTCCGCTCATCTTCCGCGTGCCCATCGCCA
>JAFWYI010000225.1 GCA_017522745.1 Mailhella sp. | reverse complement strand
TCAACCTCGCTGCTACCACCACCAAGCCCTTCATCAAGGACCCCAGCTGCCCCACCCTGCTCAGCCTCGGTTACGAAGGTTGCGGCTTTGACAACAACTACGTCTTCTACGTGAAGAAGAGCGTTGATTCCGCCATCTGCAAGAAGCTCGCCGACGCTTTCGCTAAGGTCGCCAACTCTGAAAAGGTGCAGGACGTCATCGCCAACAAGGCTAACCTTTCCCCCGTCATCCTCAAGGCTGAAGAAGTCATGCCTCTGCTCAAGGCTCAGTTCGAAGACTACAAGGCCCTCCTCACCTACAAGTAATACTCACTGCGTCATACTGACGTAACTGATCATAAAGTCTCCGATGGCTCATGCCAGCGGAGACTTTATGTTTTTGGCGAAGAGTAATAAATTTTCCCTATAATCTATAAAAAAAACACCTGTACATGTATTCTTTTCAGTTCTGCATCAACAGAAGTCTTGCGTAAAATATTTATACCGATTATTATACAACAAACTTCTGAACAGGAAACAGAGGTTCATGGGAACCTGCAAAGTCCCACCTGACATATATTTCCTGACAACTCAAACCGATGCGCTATACCATAGGAGAAGCCCATGAAACGCATTGCCTCCGCCTTCCTTGCCGCTTGTCTGCTCTTCCCTGCCACCTCCATGGCCGCAAACTACCCCACGCACCCCATCACGGTCATTTCCGGCTTTGCGGCCGGCGGCACTTCCGACATCGCTCTGCGCGCCATGGCTCCTGAGCTGGAAAAAGAACTCGGCCAGCCCGTTCTCATCGTGAACAAGGGCGGTGCCGGCGGCGCTCTGGCCGTTGGTGACGTACTCACCAAGAAGGCCGACGGTTACACCATCGGCTTCGTTCTCGCCACTGCTTTCACGCTTGACGTGCAGCTGAAGAAAGCCCGCTATGCCATCGAGGACTTCAAGTACCTCGGCAACGTCGGCGTTTCTCAGGAAGGCTTCTTCGCCGCGGCCGACGCTCCTTTCAAGTCCTTCAGCGAAATGGTGGAATACGCCAAGAAGACCGGCAAGGAACTCACCTGCGCCTCTCCCGCTATCATCGACACGATGATGCTCAAGGTCGTGGAAGCTAAATCCGGCGTGAAGTTCCGCAAGGTGCCCGTCAAGTCTGGCGGCGAAACTGCTACCCAGCTGCTCGGCGGTCATGTCGATATGGGTTACGGCGGCGGTATCCAGACTCCTTATGTGAAGGCCGGCAAGATGATCAACCTCGCCGCCACCAACGCTACTCCTCTGGTCCTCTTCCCCGACTGCCCCACTCTCGAATCCATGGGCTATCCTCATACCGGCTATGACAACCTCTTCGTCCTTTACGTCAAGAAAGACGTTCCCGACGAAATCTGCAAGAAACTGTCCGACGCCATCTACAAAGTCAGCAACATGCCTGCCATCCAGGATATCTTCCTGAACAAAGCTGGCCGCTCTCCCCAGGCTTATAAAGCTGAAGAGATCAAGCCCATCCTGCTCAAACAGCGCTCTGACTATAAGGCTCTCATCGAAGCCGGCAAGTAAGCCTCCCTGCCACATCCCGACATAACTATGCACATAAAGTCTTCAAAGTTTCCGTTACGTTGGAGACTTTATTTATTGCTCTCTCCTGCATAAAAACTGCGTATCCCCACATCTCATTTTACGTGTTTTTTTTGCTATAAACCAATATGGATAACGAGCTATCCGAATTTAATATTTCTCTTTTTGGGCAAAATTAACGCATATTGAAACCATGGCGTCCAAACCTGCCAAGGTTTACATTATCATCGAATTCTACTAAGAAAACTTTTCCAAACAGACCGTCATTAGCTTTTCTAATGGCAACATATTGAATAAGTATTTTTCATACTGAGGAGGGTCGTTTATATACTTATTCAGAGAGAAAAATCACAAGCTGTCAGGGGTCGCATCGACGATCTCACGCTCTGCAGAAGCAGGGCGACCGGCTGAAACGGCCACCACGGCATCGCAGATATAACACCGCGATGCCCCACCGCCAGCCCCCAGGGGCGAACGGTGACTGATCTGGGTATATGCGGATATCCCGCTTGTTCTATTACCTTTTTTGTTCAGAGGCTGCTATGCGCAAACAAGAAATCATCATCAACTTTTTCCTCCTTGCATTCGCGCTGGGCATGATCTTCTGGATCATCCCGGCATGGACTGCTGAACCGACGGAATACGGCCTTGCAGGCGGCACGCTGCCTTCCCTGTGCTGCTGGTCCATCGCGACCCTCGCGACTTTCCAGATCATTTCCGGCGTCCTCAAGGGCATTCGTGAAAATGACGGAAAGGGTATCACCTGGCCTGTGATGCTCCACATGGTGAAGTGGTTCGCCCCCATGTTCTGCATCGTTCCTCTGTGGTACTATTTCGGCTTCCTGACCGGCAGTATCCCTGTCCTGTTCGTACTGCTCCTGCTTGGCGGTCGCCGCGATTGGAAGATCATCGTCCCCGTCGCCGTCGGTATCCCCGTCCTCATCATGCTTGCGCTTCTGTACGGTCTTCAGGTCCCCACGCCCTAACACCGCATATCAGACGGTTCAATCTCATCTCAAAAGGATACTGCTATGCTGGAAAATCTTCTGTTGGGGCTTAGTGACGTTTTCAACGTCCTCTCCCTGTTCTACATGTTCCTTGGCGTTACCTGCGGCATCGTCGTAGGTGCTATCCCCGGCCTTTCCGGCCCCATCGCCATCGCTCTGTGCATTCCTCTGACCTACTATATGAGCCCCGTGGCCGCCATCGGCTTCCTCGTGGGCATCAACAAGGGTGGTACCTTCGGCGGTTCCATCGCCTCCATCCTGCTGAACACCCCCGGCTCTCCTGAGTCCTCGGCCACCTGTTACGACGGCTATCCTCTCGCCCTTCAGGGCAAGGGTGAAAAGGCTCTGAAGTGTTCGCTGTTCTCCTCCTTCTTCGGCGACACCATTTCCGCCCTCTCCCTCATCGTCCTGTCCATCCCGCTGGCCGCTGTGGCCCTCAAGCTCTCTCCGCCCGACCTCTGCGCCATCATGGTGTTCTCTCAGGTGCTGGTCTCCGGCCTCGACTCCGCCTCTATCGGCAAGTCCCTCATCGCCGCCTCCCTCGGCATGCTGCTCTCCACCGTGGGTATGGACTGCTTCGGTGACGAACGCCTCACCTTCGACAACCTCACCCTCAGCGCCGGCATTCCTCTGATGTCCGTGGCTATCGGTACCATGGCTCTCTCCGAACTGGTCTTCCAGATGCAGCCTCAGTTCCTGAGCATGAAGACCGGTGCAGAAGCCTCCTGCGGTGCTTCCAAGGAAGACTGCACGCTGACCCCCAGAGAAATGAAGCGAGTCATGCCCACGGCCATGCGTTCTTCCATCATCGGCGTCGTGGTTGGCGTACTGCCTGGCCTCGGCTCCACCATGGCCGCCTTCATGGCCTATGGCACTGCCAAGAAAGCTTCGAAGAATCCTGAAGAATTCGGTAAGGGCAGCCTCGAAGGCGTGTCCGCCCCTGAAGCCGCCAACAACGCTATCATCGGCGCCAACCTCGTGCCTCTGCTCACGCTGGGCATCCCCGGCAACGTGTCTGCCGCCATCATCATGGGCGCTCTCATCCTGCACGGCCTCACCCCTGGCCCGCTGATGTTCGAAGAAAGCCCCCGCATCATCTACGGCATCTACTGCGCCGTGCTCATGGCCGGCTTCATGAACCTGTTCTGCGGCTGGTTCGGCCTGCCCCTGTTCATCCGCGTGCTGGGTACTCCCCGCAACCTGCTGTACCCCGTGGTCATGTTCACCTGCATGGTCGGTTCCTACCTTGCCGACAACTCCATCTTCTGCACGCTGGTGATGCTCATCCTCGCCGTACTCGGCTTCTTCATGAGAAAGCTCGGCTACAGCTTCGTGACCTTCCTCATCGGCTTCGTGCTTGGCCCGGGCTTCGAAATGTCCCTGCAGCAGAGCCTCACCATCAGCGGCAACCAGCTGGACATCTTCTACACCCGTCCCATCCCGATCATCCTTGCCTTCGGCTCCCTGCTCATGATCTACCGCATCTACAAGCAGTGGAAGAAGGAAAAGGACTCCACCGGCGGTGACGCCGAGGAAACTGTCGACCTTTCGTAACTGCCGCCTAGGCTGAAAACATGGTCCGTTGTGAAAGATCACCTCTTCACAACGGACCTTTTCGTAACCAGTAACCCGCATCGCATCATGAAAAGACTGCTTTCCATCCCCGCTTCCATCCCTGCCGAAGTTTGGGCCATCATGTGGATATGTTTCTGTGTCTTTTCTGCATACCACGCCCCGCAGCCCCTGTTTCCCGCCATCCAGGAAACGTTCGGCATCAATCCGTCCTCGGTCTCGCTCATCACCACGTGCATCATCCTGCCGCTGGGCCTCGCCCCCATCTTCTATGGGCTGTTCCTCAACCGGCTGCCTCTGGTGCGTACCCTCACGGCAACGCTGATGATCTACGGGCTGGCTCTCCTTCCTTCGCCGCTGGGAGCCAACTGGCACGGCCTGCTCGCCGGCCGCATCATCCAGGGCCTTTCCATGCCCGCCGTCATCCTCTGCGCCATGACGTACATCTCCACCCGCTTCGAAGGCAAAGCCCTGCAGAAGTATATGAGCTACTATGCGGTGAGCTGTATGCTCGGCAGTTTCTTCGGACGCATCCTTGCCGGCTGGGTGGAACAGATGACCGGCGACTGGCGGATGTCCTTTGCCGTCATGGCATTGACCATCCTTTCGGCCCTGCCCTGCACACGCCTCCTCCCTCCCGTGAAAGGCACGTTCAAGCGCATGGACTTCAGTGCCCTCGGGGCGCTGTTCCGCCAGAAGGGTATGCTCCGCATGCTCATGATCACGCCATGCCTGGCGCTGGTGAACACCTCCGTCCTCAACGTTCTGCCCTTCCGCCTCCGGGAGATCGACCCCACCATCACCCCGCTGGCCATCGGTGTCGTCTACATCGGCATCGTCTGCTGCTCCTTTACCGGCATATTCTCGTCGCAGATCATCCGCTTCATGCGGTCGGAAATGCGCGCCGTCTGTGTGAGCATCCTGCAGTATCTGCTCTTTTTCCCGCTGCTCTTCGTGCCTTCCTCCACCGCCCTGTTCTTCGTCATGATAGTCCTGAACTTCGGCTACGCGTTCATGTACTCCTGCATACCGGGCATCGTGAACCGCTACTCTCTCTCGGACAGGGCCGTGACGAACGGTGTGTTCCTCACGAGCTACTATCTGAGCGGCGCCGCGGGGAGCTACTTCCCCACCATCATCTACGAGAATTTCGGTTTCAGCACCTACTGGACGTCCATGTGCATACTGGGCTCGGTAGCACTCATCATCGCCTTCACCATGCGGAACGTGAGCGTCGATCAGGACCGAGTATAAGTAGGACGTGATAACCAGCCATTGAAAGTTAATATTTCCTTTTTTCCATGGCACTTTGTAATTATAGAAAAAATAGGAACCGCTAAGGCGTCTTTCCATACGCCTGACAGACACTAAAAGGAGTCCCCATGAAGCCCGTCTATAAAGAAAAATATCCTCATCTGTTCGAACCTCTCTATGTCGGTAAGAACAAAGTCCGCTTCAACAACCGCGTGAACGTCGCCCCCATCGGCTCCGGCGCTACCGGCGGCGGTGAAGACAGCGACGGCCGTATCAAC
This sequence comes from Mailhella sp., assembly GCA_017522745.1. GTDB lineage: Bacteria > Desulfobacterota > Desulfovibrionia > Desulfovibrionales > Desulfovibrionaceae > Mailhella. The sequence continues at coordinate 1,105 of JAFWYI010000225.1, read as the reverse complement.
ACCTTCGGCATCGACTACTGGATGCGCTATATCCAGGGCGGCTTCTCCCGCGTGACCCTTCCCATGGAAGTGCCGATCGACGGCAGCCACGAACACTGCTTCAACCTGAACCCCAAGACCTGCAACCAGATGAACTTCCAGCGCCTGCAGCGCGTGGTCCACGCCTTCAACGGCAAGACCTTCGTGGAATTCATCCATGGCGGCCCCTACATGCGTGCGGGCTTCAAGAAGATCTCTCCCGACGACGAACCTCGTCTCGGTTCCGTTGCCGCCACTCGTGAGGACCTGGAAGAAGTGGCCCGCCTCTTCGGCGAATACGCCCTGTGGGCCAAGATCGCCAACTTCGACGGCATCCTGCTCCACTACGGTCACGGCTGGCTGTTCAACTACTTCCTCTCTCCCCTCACCAACCACCGTACCGACGAATTCGGCGGCTCCGTGGAAAACCGCTGCCGCTTCCCGCTCATGTGCATCAAGGCCATCCGTGAAACTGTTGGCGACGATCTGCTCATCGAACTCCGCATCAACGGTAACGACGAAGTGCCCGGCGGCATCACCCCCGAAGAATGTGCCCAGCAGCTCAAGATCTTCGAACCCTACATCGACATGGCCCACATCACCTGCGGCCATCGCGTGGACGCCGCCACCCGTCCCATGATGCATCCCACCGGCTTCCATCCCGTGGCTCACAACGCCTACGCCAGTGAGATCGTGAAGAAGGCCGGCGTGAAGATCCCGATCGGCCTCGTGGGCGGCGTGTACGACCCCGAAGTGGCCGAAGAAGTCATTGCCAAGGGTCAGGCCGACTACGTCCTCATGGCCCGCTCTGCCATGGCTGATCCTGAACTCATGAAGAAGGCCAAGGAAGGCCGCGAAGACGACATCCGTCCCTGCCTGCGCTGCAACTACTGCATGGACCACGGTCGCCGCGTCGCCATCTCCAAGGACCTGCACCTGCTCACCTACCCCAGCTACGACCACCAGTGCATGACCAACCCCATGCAGTTCCAGAGCGCCCAGAAGCTGCGCATCGCCGCTCCCGAACGCTCCAAGAAGGTCGCCGTCGTCGGCGGTGGTGTGGCCGGTATGAACGCCGCCATCTCCT
>JAFWYI010000224.1 GCA_017522745.1 Mailhella sp. | reverse complement strand
GAAGAGGAGATCTGCGATCGGCCTTGAGTACGAGGTAGCGCTTGCCGTCGCGTTCGTGCCCGCCATAGAGCGTGAAAGCAAAAATATTGGGGCCCGGAGCATGGATCTTCTCCATGCGGGCCCCAATGAGATGTGGAATGAGTTCGTCACAGAAACGACGGAAGAGATGGGCGTCCATAACGGTCGAACTGTTTATGGGCTAGCTGCCCTGTACTTCTTCGCCTTCTTCCTGACGAGCCTTGCAGGAAACGCAGAGCGTGGTGACGGGACGAGCCTTGAGGCGGGGAAGGCTGATATCTTCGCCGCACTCTTCACAGATGCCGTATTCACCGTCGTCCATGCGCTTGAGCGCTTCCTGGATCTTAGTGATGAGCTTGCGTTCGCGGTCGCGGATACGCAGAGTGAAGGAACGATCCGACTCGGCGGTCGCGCGGTCGGAAGGATCGGCATAGGACGCGTGACTATCCGTCATTTCTTCCAGGGTGGAGTCGCCGTTGCGCTGAGCTTCGGTGAGCATCTGGTTGAGCAGATTGCGGAAGTATTCAAGATCTTGAGGGGTCAAAGGGAATTCCTCCTAGAAGGCATTGCCATGCCCGATGAGTTGACGCAAACTAAACCATTCCTCGCTTTCTGTAAAGTACAAAATCGTTACAATGCTAAGGATTGCAAGGCTTCGCGGAGGATGGCGAAGTTCTCCACCGAGTGTTCGGCAAGGCCTTTCGTCTGGAAGCTGAGGAAGGGTATCCCGGCCTTTTCTGCAGCCCTTCGGTCGCTGGAACTATCGCCGATGAACAGCAGGGAAGCGGGGTCCAGTCCCCATTCACGGACGATGGTCAGGGCTCCGTCCGGGGCCGGCTTGGGGTTCGGTACACTGTTGGCGAGGATGATGGGAGAGAAGTAGCCGTGCAGGCGGCAGTTTTCCAGAAGGATGTCCATGCCGTCGATACGGTTGGTGTCGATGCCCATGCGGATGCCAGCTTCCTTGCAGAAGTCAAGAACGCCGTGCAGGCCCGGATAGTAGGTGATGCGGGGCATGATGTCGTTGACGTAGGAGACTTTCCGCACGGCATCGCGGATGAGCGGGCGCAACGGCATGGGGATGATGACGTCCAGCACTTCCTTGACAGTACCAGCCTGTACGAAGTCGTGCTGGGATTCCGGCAGAGGCGGCAGACCGATATACTGCCGCAGATAATTATAGTAGGCGATGTTCGCCTCGCGCGAGTCGATGAGTACGCCGTCGCAGTCGAAGATGATGCCGGAGGGAAGGCCTCCGTTCGCGGCATAGAGGGTGGAGAACCACGAGGCGAGTTCGTGAGCGGAAAGATGGGACATGGCGTTCATAGATGCAGCTCAGCAGGGCAGAAGGAGAAGGACGGGGCGTTCGAGCTGGGCGGCGTCGAGTCCGCGGGACAGGCGTTCGGCGGCAGAGTGGCCGCAGAGTGAGGCAAGCTCGGAGGCTTTCACGCGCAGGGGGCGGCAGTTTGCGGGGAGCTGGGAACGCTCTTCCGCATCAGGCTCGATCCCGGTGAGTTCCTCGGCGGCCTGAGCCATAGTCGGGCTGGAGACCCAGAAAGCCGGAACGTCAGGCATGTCGGGCAGGAAGGCCAGAGCGGCAGCGAGGGTTTTCTTCCAGTCTGGCAGGTCGCTATCGAGAGGGGCAAAGGAAGCCTCGCCCACACGGCTGCGTCCGGAGATGAGATTTGTCAGTTCCCGGCGAGAGGCGCTGATCTTCTTTTCCAGTTCGGCGAGGTCGAGCGCCTGCTTTTCCTGAAGCCATGCCAGCAGAAGCACCTGCTGTGCCGTCTGCTTCAGGGGACGTTCCGGTTCTTCTGCGGGCAGTCCTGCCATTTCACGCAGGGCACGTCGTTCGGCTTCGGAAAGATCGGCGGGGGCATGTTCCGCTCCCATCGCATGGACAGGGGCACCACTGGCACCATCACGGCAGGCGCGTTCGTAATCGGCAAGGCATGCCGAGGCGATGATGGGGGAGAGCGGCATGGCCGGGGCCCATGCATTTGCAGGGCGATGCGGGAGACCGGGCCAGAGCGTGGCACAGCCTTCAGGAAGAGAAGCGAGTTCGGCGTGGAGCCGCGGCAGAGCGAGAAGGAAGTATGCGTCCATAGAAAATCTCCTTGCCTGAATATAATCGTGTCCGGCCTCTGAGGCAATCCCGCAGTCCATGGAAAGCTGTGGCTTCAGGTTTGGCGGTCAGGTTGCTCTTGCCTTTTCCCTATGGCTCCAGTATAGAAAACAGACGAACTTGGAGAGAAAAGCTCCGGAGGTTATTCATGTTTGGTATTGGAACGCAGGAAATTCTGGTCATCCTTGTCATCGTGCTGGTGATTTTCGGCGCGAAGCGTCTGCCTGAGATCGGCGGCGGCCTTGGTCGCGCCATCCGTAACTTCCGTCAGGCTGCTTCCGAACCTGATGAGATAGATATCACCCCCAAGGACAAGAAGAAGATCGAAGACGACGATACGAAGGCGTAATCTTCGGAGGTCTCAGTTTTCTCTGGCGAGTCCTTTTGGGCGCGCTGTCTTGAGTGTTGAACACGAAGAGGCTTGGCACATGCCGGTAAAGCCGTGTGCGAGTATCGGGACGATATGAGATGCTAGGCTTTTTCGAAAAATGATCGCTCTTTTTCTAGTCTGCTTTTCATCAAGCAGACACCTAAAAAGCCTTACAGGTATTGATCTTAAGCGGCCAGTTTTTTCCGAAACATTATCGGGAAAAGCTGGCCGAGATTTTTTTGTATTAAGAAAAGAAAAAGCCCCGCCGAACACAGGTCCAGCGGGGAGCATCTATCTAAAAATAGTTAGAAGAGTCGTAAAGAACTACAAAACTATATCTTACGCAGATCACTTTCTTCCATTTTCAGACCCCGCAACGCGTTCTGATACATGATCTTGTCACGGATAGTGGAATTTTTGAAGTAGGACTCATAAACTTCAACAGCAGGTTTCATCGGGATAAACGGATAGGCAGAACCGAACACGATCTGATCCTGCAAGAAGCCATTGGCCGCATCAATATAAGGCCGCGCATAGTGCGTATTAATACCGTACATGTCGGGGCAGAGATAGAGATTAGGATGCGTCAGCGCGACGTGGATGATTTCATTTACGTAAGGAACGTGGCCGTGGAGATTGAACACTCTGAGATTCGGAAACGTCTTCAGCATATCATCTATATAATAGACAGGCTGAGACCCATAGATACAGCCGCCGGTCAGAAAAAGAGGAATGTCCTGCTCCTGCATGTAGCTGAACAGAGGCTGCAGCGATTTGTCATTGATAGGCAATTCAGGATTCTGGCTGAAGCCGAAAGGAAGTTCGAGAGAAAGGCCAGAGCAGGGGCCGTTCACAACGTATTTCTCAGCTTCGGCAATGGCGCGTTCCACGTGATATCCATTGATGGCAATGGCTCCCAGAAGACGATCGGGATAGCGAGTAACTATGTCTACGACATCTTCAGCAGGAACGATAGGATCAGACTGGGGAGCAAAGCTCCAACGGGCTTCAGCTACGCCAAGATTGATGCCAGCCTCATCCATTTCCTTGCAACAGAGTTCCATGGAGCGCGCCACGACAGATTCCGGCAGATCATAACCGAACATACAGCCGTAAGTAGGAAAAATATCAGTGGTAGACTTAAGGAAACATTCAGTGATGGGACGGAGGCGAAGGTCGATAACCATGAGTTTCTCCATGGAGGTGGGCGCAGCCCTTCCCCGGGCAAAGGGTTATTGCGAATGAGGTTCTCTTTGATGCGTAAACGACTCGCACAAAAGCGGCCGTTTTTCTGCAAGAGGGGATCCTTTTAGCTGAAATGAATGCAAAAATCATGCCAACTTTTATTGTGTCTAAAAAAGATAAAAAATAATGATATCAAAGTATTATATATATTATTATGCCAATATAATGGCGACGCGTGGAACATTAATATTCCATTATGTTTCATTGACGTAACGCTTTTGGTGCGATAATTTTATTATTAATGCTTCTTATATTGTAACTGGAACATTTTTGTCCCTCTCTCGTTGTGAGTTCCCCTATGCCCGAGAATGAAATCTCCACTCGTCTGCTCACCGAGGCCTTAAACGCAGCCTTGGACGGAATCTGTATCTATCGTACGGACTCATCGATACTTTATGCCAACGATGCGCTTTTGAACCTTGTAGGGCTCCCCAGAGAAGTTTTGAACTCAAGATGCTGGACATGGGAAGAACTTCACGAGGCGGGCTATTTTTTTGGCGGTGCTGCTCCAGAAGCCCTGAGGTCTGGCGAAAGAGTCACGACGGAATTTGAAAGCCGTATCGGCATCCGGATCCTCAGCACGGCTACCCCGCTTTACAACGAACAAGGCAAACTTTGTGGTGTGGTGAGCAATGTTCGTGATATTACTACGCTATTTGAGCTACAGAAAGAACTGCAAGAAAAAAAGAAACTACTTTCCTTCGCTAAACGTGAGCTGGCCCGGCAGAATGGCTACCGAGACAAGAGGTTCATCTCTGCTAGCCCGAAGATGCGTCAAATCGTAACAATCATAGACCGTATTGCGCCGACAGATATCTCACTTCTTCTGCTTGGAGAGTCCGGAGTCGGCAAAAGCGAACTGGCCCGCCGAGCCCATATAAAAAGCAGTAGAGCAGATAAACCGTTAGTGGAGATCAACTGCGGTGCTATCCCTCCTACATTGTGTGAGGCAGAATTCTTCGGATATGAGAAAGGGGCGTATACGGGAGCTGACAGAGCGAGAAAAGGCCTCTTCGAAGAGGCAAACGGAGGAACGCTCATCTTGGATGAAATCGGTGAGCTGTCTCCCATGATGCAGGTCAAACTCTTGCGGGTTCTTCAAGAGGGCAAGATAAAACGGATCGGTTCACATAAAGAAATCGATATCGATGTTCGTATTGTGGCCGCCACGAACCAGAATCTTCAGGAGAACGTAAAGCGGGGCACCTTCCGAGAAGATCTTTATCATCGCCTTAATATTATTACGTTAACCTTGCCGCCTTTGCGCGAGCGTAAGGAAGATATAAAGGAGATGCTGTATTATTTCTTGGCGAGAGCCAATGCCAAATACGGTTTCCAGAAGACCATGTCTGCTAAACTGGTCTTAGAGTTGGAAAGCTATGACTGGCCAGGCAACTCTCGGGAGATGGAAAACCTTCTGGAGCGTATGGTTGTATTGAGTGCGACTGATGAGATCGGAGTCGAATATCTTCCTGACGGCTTCCAGAAAAACGCAGAGGCGGATGAGTTGCCTCTGACCACACTTGAAGAAGCATGCCGGCAGGCAGAAATAAGCCTACTCAAACGAGCCAAGAGACAGCTGGGGTCTACACGCAAGATGGCAAAGGTTCTTGAGGTGAGCCATGTGACCATCTCGCGCAAACTAAGGGAATATAAGGTATAGAAGGCTCTTCCGATTTGCATCATTTAATCCCATACTGTTTCAGCTTCCGTGAAACAGTTACATAGCTTATATCGAGAGCTTTAGCTATGCTTCTGCAATCTTTGTAGCGATAGAAGGCATCCTGAAGAACTCGCCGTTCCGTGTTTTCGACAGCTTCTTTCAAAGATATAGTACTGTGTACTGGAGTGTAGGAAGCGTCATTGTATTCTATGATATATTTTTCTGAAATGACGGCCCCAGGGCTCAAGAGAACCAGCCTCTCCACCATATTATCCAGTTCACGGATGTTACCGTACCATGGCATGTTCAACAGCCTGTCCAAAGCATCATTAGAGAGTTTTTTATTCATAGAATACATGGTATTGTAGTATTGCAGGAAGTATTCTATGAGGGTTGGTAATTCTTCTTTGCGTTCTCGGAGCGGAGGGATGGTGATCTGAAGGACGTTGAGCCTGTAGAACAGATCACTGCGAAAATCTCCAGTAGCGACCATAGCACTGAGGTTTTTGTTCGTGGCTGCGAGTATGCGAACATCACTGTCGATATCTTTGGTGCCGCCGACCCGGTGAAACTTTTTTTCTTGAAGCACACGAAGCAACTTCACCTGCATCGGGAGGGAGAGTTCGCCTATTTCGTCAAGAAAAAGTGTTCCTTCATTAGCCACTTCAAAGTAACCCATCTTCATGCCCGAGGCTCCAGTGAAGGCGCCTTTTTCATACCCGAAGAAGGCCGCCTCCAGAAGAGACTCAGGAATTGCACCACAGTTCACACTCACAAAAGGTTTCTTGTTTCTGCTACTGTACTG
>JAFWYI010000223.1 GCA_017522745.1 Mailhella sp. | reverse complement strand
TGTTTATATCCGTGGGCTTTCTGATGTTTGTCGTTCCTCTTCTCTATAGTCGCTGCCATACGCTGAACAACTATCTGAAGACGCTGGATGATAACGACATCCATCCCGGTGCCATCTATTATTCGGATGTTCCTCTTACTCCCGAGAGCGAGCGGGCCAACCGAGAGGCAGTGAATCGCGCCATCGAGATGCGAGCTGCCAGGATCAAGTAGTTTTCCTTCCGGAAAGCTCTGAAAATGCCGAAGGTGCATAACCTCCGGCATTTTTTGTTTGGAAAAGACTATTGTTCTCCTCAGCCCGCCTGTGCTATCTTGCTTTTCGGGCATTGCCCAAATCTTTATCATCAATGGAAGAATACCATGCAGCATCTCGAAAGTATGGGAGACAAGTGGTTCTCTCTGGGCGTTGGCCCTCAGGATATCAACGGCGTCATCGCTACCACGCTGGAACTTGGCGGTACCCGCCCTTCGTGGAGCGTGAAGGACGACAGCTCTGAGCGTATGCTCATGGCATGGCCCAGCGATCAGCTTCTGCGTACCTCTGTCGTGGTGGCCGGCGAACCTGAAGGTCAGCTTGCGGCCGTTGCCGTTGCCCCCTTCATGGAAGGTTTTGCCAACGAACTCGCCTTCCGTTCCTCCTATGCTTGGAAGGGCGGTCATGGCGGTGAACTCGCTGCCCAGCCGCAGAAGGGACTTCCTCCTCTCTGGTTCTACGACCCGCTGTATTTCCGTGATATCGAAGGTCTGGCTGAAGGCGAAGTGCGTACGTACTACCTCTCTGGCCTCTGCTTCGGTCTGCGCCGCGCTCTGCTCGATGAATTTACCGTTACGGAAGGCCCTCAGTACGAAGCCTACGCCAAGGAATGGATGAAGGCCAACCCCACCAAGAGCCGCCTCGACGTTCCTGCCCTCAAGGTCCCGCTCAAGGGTAGGACCATCATCGACGTGACCGAGCGTTTCTGCGAATACCAGTGCCGTGCCAATATCTTCGAAGTGGACAGCTTCGAGTTCGGTCCCGAAGGCGGCAAGCAGACCATCTTCCGCTTCGGCATCGCCATCGGTGAACCCGAAAATCCTGTTTATATCATCATCTACGCTCCCGAACGCGTCTGCTATAAGGGCTACGTGCCCGCCGAAGGCGATGACGTGGACCTGATCTTCTGGATGCAGGGTCGTATCGCTGACGCCGAAGGTCTCACTGCCGCTGCTGAACAGGGTGACGTTGTCATCCCTGAACCCAACAAGGAATAACATGACTGCCCTGAAGGATATCCAGCTCCGTGTAGCCGGTGTCATCGAAGAATCTATCGTCGATGGCCCGGGGCTGCGTTTCGTGCTTTTTCTTCAGGGCTGCCATATCCATTGTGAGGGTTGCCAGAACCCGCAGACGTGGGATTTTGAGGGGGGCACGCTCGTCAGCGCCGCGGAAGTGCTGGAGCGCATCAAGCGTGATCCTATCGTGCATGGGGTCACCTTCAGCGGTGGCGAACCCTTCGAGCAGGCCGAGGCGCTCCTGCCTCTGGCATCGGCCTTGAAGGAACAGGGCTATCACCTGATGGCTTTTACCGGCTATACCCTCGATTATCTGTGCCAGAAGCCCGAATGCCGCGCTTTTTTAGAAAAGCTGGACCTTCTTGTGGATGGCCCCTATATCGAGGCTCAGAAGTCCCTTGACCTGCGTTTCCGCGGTTCCCGCAACCAGCGCATCATCAACATCCCCGCGACCCGCGAAAACGGCTGGTCGGTCGTGCTGGATGAGCTGAACGAGGATGTGGAGAGGTAGAAGATTTGTTGAGGGGGAGATAATCTCCCCCTCAAACACCCCCATAATTCAGAGCGGCCCGTGCCGGATGCAAGCATCCAACACGGGCCGCTCTGTTTTGTTTGGTGGGATTTGTGTGGGTGTGGAAGGATTCCTTGACCAGCCCGGAGGGCGCGCCGCGTGCGGCGCTATGGAGCGACGACCCCCCGCCGCCTGGAAGGCGGCATGGAGGGGGGCGAGGAGCGGAAGCAAGGTCACGCAGAGCGGCGGTGAGGGAGCCGAAGGCTCACGAACCATGCCGCTTACCCGCGGGATACAAAGGACATTGGCTGACTGGAAAGTCAGCCTAGCGGATTTCCGGCTAGGAAATCCAAGACTGATAAAAGCAGAAGCCGACCTTCAAAGTAAAGGTCGGCTTCTGTGGAATTTGTACGGGGTTACTTCCAGCTGTCCATGCTGCAGTGCTTGACACGGTCACGTTCTTCGGCGGCCTTACCGTCGTTGAAGTGGTCGAGCGTGCCGACGAGGTAGCCGGTGATGCGGCGGATGCGTTCGAACTTGACGTTCGTGCCGACGAGGACCTGATCGGTGGCGACAGCAGCAGCGAGTTCAGTCTTGCAATGAACCATCGGAATGCTCCTTACAGTTTGATATTAGCGATTTTGTCATGGGCTTCGCTGCGTTCGTCGCTGTTGCGGCTGTCATGCACATAGCCCTTGATACGTTTCAGAACGGAAAGCGGGATGCCTTCGCCGTCGTGGCGGCCGCAGCGCGGGCAGACATCGCCGATGATACCGGTGAAGCCGCAGACAGGGTCGCGGTCAACAGGGTGGTTGATGGAGCCGTAGCCGATGCCCATCTGCTTCATGGCCTTCACGATTTCTTCGAAGGCCTGCAGGTTGTTCATCGGGTCGCCGTCCACTTCAACGTAGCTGATATGGCCGCCGTTGGTCATGGCGTGATAGGGGGCCTCGATACGCAGCTTGTTGAAGGCGTTTATGGGGAAATACACCGGCACGTGGAACGAGTTGGTGTAGTAATCGCGGTCGGTGATGCCCGGGATATTCCCGAAGATCTTGCGGTCGATACGCACGAAGCGGCCGGCAAGGCCTTCAGCGGGGGTGGCGATGACCGTGAAGTTCATGCCAGTTTCCTCGCCCTTGGCATCGGCACGGTCACGCAGGGTCTGCACGATGCGCAGACCGAGCTGCTGTGCCTCTTCGGATTCACCGTGATGCACGCCGAGGAGAGCCTTGAGGCATTCGGCAAGGCCGATGAAGCCGGTGGTCAGGGTGCCGTGCTTGAGGATATCGCCCACTTCGTCGGCAGGGGTGAGGTCGTCAGAGTCGAGCCATACGCCCTGTCCCATGAGGAAGGGATAGTTGCGGCAGCGCTTGGAGGCCTGGATCTCGTAGCGTTCCAGCATCTGGGCGAACACGAGGTCGATCTTCTGGTGGAATTCCTCGAAGAAGCCTTCGATGTCACCGCGATGGCGGAGGGCGATGCGCGGCAGGTTGATGGAGGTGAAGGACAGGTTGCCGCGGCCGAAGGTGGTTTCGCGCGAAGGATCATGGCGGTTAGCCATCACGCGGGTACGGCAGCCCATGTACGCAACTTCATGGTTGGGGTCGTCGCCCTGCAGATACTGGGCGTTGAACGGCGCATCCATGAAGGAGAAATTCGGGAACAGGCGCTTGGCGGAAACGCGGCAGGCCAGCTTGAACAGATCGTAGTTGGGATCGGTGGGGTTGAAGCTGTAACCTTCGCGAACCTTGAAGATGTGGATGGGGAAGATAGGCATTTCGCCGTTGCCCAGACCGGCATCTTCGGCAAGCAGGGTGTTCTTGATGCCCATGCGGCCTTCAGGCGTGGTGTCGGTGCCGTAGTTGATGGAGCTGAAGGGCACCTGAGCGCCGGCGCGGCTGTGCATGGTGTTCAGGTTGTGCAGCAGTCCTTCCATGGCCTGATAGGTGTCGCGGTCGGTCTTGGTCACGGCCTTTTCGATCACGCGGTCGGCCTCAGCGGCGGGCAGGTTGCGGGTGAGCTGTTCGCGCACGAAAGCAAGACCTTCATCGCAGAGGATGGACTGGAAGGAAGAATATTCGCCGGTAGGGAAGGAACGCTGACGCAGGGCTTCCTTCACCTCGGCCCGGAAGGCGGCGGGAGCGTCGCGCATTTCGAGGGCGAGGTCGATATTCTTGATGAAGCTGCGGGCCACGCCGGGAGCGAGACCGTATTCGAAGTTCGGGATGCTCTGGCCGCCGTGCTGATCGTTCTGGTTGGACTGGATGGCGATGCAGGCGAGGGCGCTGGCAGTCTGGATGCTGCCGGGTTCGCGCAGATAGCCATGACCGGTGTTGAAGCCGTTGGTGAACAGCTTCTTGATGTCGATCTGACAGCAGGTGGTGGTGAGAGAGAGGAAGTCGAGGTCGTGGATGTGGATCTCGCCTTCTTCGTGAGCAGAGCTGAACTCAGGGGAGAGCAGATAGTTCTTGTAGAACGCCTTGGCGGCTTCGCTGCCATAGCGGAGCATGGTGCCCATGGGGGTGTCGCCGTCGATATTGGCGTTCTCACGCTTCAGGTCCAGTTCCTTCGCATCCGTGAAGGAGAGGTCTTTCAGCGTGTTCATGAGGCGGGTCTTCATCTCGCGGACGCGGGTGCGCTCGTTGCGATAAAGGATGTACGCCTTGGCGGTGCGGGCGTGGCCGTTCTCAATGAGGACCTTTTCCACGAGGTCCTGAACATGCTCGACATCCGGGGTCTCGCAGTGTTCGGCTTCGAGGATATCCAGCACCTGATCGGCCAGGCGGCTCGACATGGTGCGGTCAGTCCCGCCCTGAGCTTTTGCAGCACGGAAGATCGCTTCATCTATCTTTGAGATGTCGAAAGGGACGACTCGAGAGTCTCTCTTCTTGATGAAACGAACCATACTGTCTCCTATGTGTAACATATTGTTATCATTGTGAAATAAGTCAGTTTCTCACAATGATGATATTTTTCAGGGCCAAGGATAGGATGGGCAGGAAGTTCTGCTTCCTTCCCCGTGAGGAGCTAAAGGTATCTCTTCCCTGCTGTCTGGGTCAAGCATAGTTCAGAACGTAACGATAGCTTAGAGCAATCGGCGGGCGTAAGATGTGAGTCTCTGCGCGGGTTAGCTGAGCTTCGTATTTTTTTTTAAGTCCGAGGGCGGCAGTTTGCGCTCTTGACAAAGTGGAGGCTGGCAAGTAAAACAGGAGCGCAGCAGAAGGCAGGGAGCCGTTTGTTTCCCGGTGTTCTGCACATCTCACTGAACCGCATAAGGCGGTCTGGTAGGGTGGCCTCAAAGAATGGCCTCCCTATTTTTTTATGATAAAGGTAGTAACATGGGTAAAGGACTTTCTCCTGATCAGATTCTGCGCCGCGTGCGCGAGGCGGCAGAGCCTGTTGCCGCTTCCTTCGGGCTTGCCATCTGGGGCATAGAGCTCGTTTCCGGCGGTCGTCCCACCTGCCGCATCTATGTCGATGCCGCTGTGGATGCGCTTGTCGCCGGGGCAGAAGACTCCAATGGTGAAGACGGCGTTCTCGAAGGTGTGTCCATCGACCAGTGCGCCGACATCTCCCGTCTCGTCGGCCTCGCTCTGGAAGTGGACGAAGTATTCGCTGATGCCTGGGTGCTGGAAGTTTCTTCCCCCGGCTTCGAGCGTGTGTTCTTCGAGCCTGAACAGCTCAAGCCCTACATCGGGCGCGATGTCGACGTCGCTCTGCTCGATCCGCATCCGGAAGTTGCCGGTCGCCGCAAGTTCAAGGGGCCTCTCAAGGCTGTGGACGGCAAGGTCTTTACCGTGGAAGTCCTCCTTTCTCAGGCCGAAGGTGAAAAGCCTGCGCCTACTGATGTCGCCATCCGCTGGGACATGGTGAAAAAGGCGCGCCTCATCCATATTTTTCCTGACACCAGCAAGCCCGGCGCCGGAAAGAACGCTAAGAAGCCGTCCGGCAAAGGCGGAGGTAAGTAATCATGAGTCTGGAACTTAAGAAAGCTATCGATCAGATCAGCAAGGACAAGGGCCTCGATCGCGATATGCTCGTAAGCACCCTTGAAGAGGCCGTTCGTACCTCCGTCATCCGTAAGTACGGCGACGATCTGGACGTGGAAGTGCATTACAGCGACGATACTGGCGACATCGAAGTCTTCCAGTTCAAGTTCGTTGTGGAAGAAGTGGAGAATCCGCTCACGCAGATCTCTCTCGAAGATGCTCGTCAGCACGACGCTTCCATCCAGCTTGACGACGAAATGGGCTTCCGCCTCAAGGTGGAAGATCTGGGCCGCATCGCCGCTCAGTCCGCCAAGCAGGTCATCATCCAGCGCATGCGCGACGCCGAACAGGAACTCATCTATGACGAGTTCAAGGATCGCGTGGGCGAGATCGTCAGCGGTCTGGTGCAGCGCCGCGACAAGGGCGGATGGGTGCTGAACCTCGGCCGCACTGAAGCTCTGCTCGCCAAGGAAGAACAGATCCCCCGCGAACATTACAAGCGCAACGACCGTGTGCAGGCCCTCATCATCGACGTGCGTCGTGAAGGCCGTGGCCCTCAGGTCATCGTTTCTCGTTCTCATCGCGACTACATGGCCGCGCTGTTCCGCCGCGAAGTGCCTGAAGTGGACGATGGTGCCGTGCAGATCATGGGCGTTGCCCGCGATCCCGGTTCCCGCGCCAAGGTGGCCGTGCTTTCTCGTGAACGTGACATCGACCCCGTGGGCGCCTGCGTTGGCGTGCGCGGTTCCCGCATCCAGAACATCGTGCAGGAACTGCATGGCGAACGTATCGACATCGTGGTGTGGAGCCCCGATATCGCTACCTATGCCCGCAACGCTCTGGCTCCTGCCGTGGTCTCCCGCATCACTGTGGACGAAGCCAGCAACCTGCTCGAAGTCACCGTGCCGGACGATCAGCTCACCAACGCCATCGGCCGCAAGGGTCAGAACGTGAAGCTGGCCGCCAAGCTGCTTGGCTGGAAGATCGATATCTTCACTGAATCCCGCTATAACGAAGCCAATGC
>JAFWYI010000222.1 GCA_017522745.1 Mailhella sp. | reverse complement strand
TGGTGGCCTTGGCCTTGAAGCGGCGGATGAAATCCATCTTGTGGGCGAGATCGTCGGCGAGCTGCTTGGCCTCGCGTTCGCGCTGCTCTTCTATTTCTTCCTGAAGTTCAAGGAATTTCGAGAAGTTGCACTTGCGGAACATAGGCTTGGACGCGCCAAGATAAAGCACATGCGTGCCTACGTGATCCATGAATACACGGTCGTGCGCCACGAATACCAGGGCACCCTTGAAGTCCATGAGGAATTCTTCCAGCCATTCCACGGCCTCAAGGTCGAGATGGTTGGTCGGTTCATCAAGCAGGAGAGCGTCGGCACCGGCTGTGAGGACGCGGGCCAGCTTGGCGCGTTCGCGCCAGCCGCCGGAAAGCTGACGAAGCGGAAGACGCCACTTGTCGCGGCTGAAGCCAAGACCGGAAAGCACGGTCTGGGCGCGCTGTTCGGGATTGTAGCCGTAGCGTGTCTCCAGATCATGCTGGCGGGCCATGAGGCGGGTCATGGCGGATTCGTCGCCCGAAGCCTGCGCTTTTTCCCATTCCTGCCAGAAATCGCCCCAGTCGGGCAGGGCGGCCTGCACCCATTCGAGCAGAGGCACGTCGAGTACGTCTTCTCCGAGTATCTGTTCTACGTAACCCACACGGCAGCCGCGCGGGATGATGACACGGCCACCATCGGGAGCCGCCACACCGGCCATCATGCGAAGGAGCGTGGATTTGCCGGTACCGTTAGGGCCGCAGACGCAGAGGCGCATCCCATCCACGATGTCCAGCGAGAAATCGCTGAAGATATCGCGGCCGCCATAGGACTTGGAAAGATTCTGGATAGTGATGTTCATAAGGAGGAAGAGGCGAGAGACCTGAGATGGTGATGGAAAATTTGACGGTGGCGCGGAGCTTCCGGCAAGAGCAGCAAAGAGGAGTTTCGGAGGTGTGAGGACATCCGGCTATCGTACAGCGCTTACCAGAGCAACCGCTTTGAGACCCTTGAGTTCGCCGGTGAAGCCGAGTTTCTCCTCGGTAGTGGCTTTGAAGGCTACATGGTCGAGCGGCAGGTCGAGCAGCCGTGCTACGTTGCGGCGTATGCTGTCGGCATGGGGAGCGAGCTTGGGCTTCTGGGCGATGACGGTGAGATCGACATGGCAGAGGCGCAGGCCGGCTTCGGCTGCCATTCCCATCACGTGGTCGAGCAGGACGACGGAGGATATGCCGTCGAACTTCGGGTCGTTGTCTGGGAAGAGGTGGCCGATATCGCCCGCGGCGAGACAGCCGAGGATAGCGTCCATGAGGGCGTGCAGGAGTACGTCGCCGTCGGAATGAGCTTTGATGAGGAAGTCGCCACCTATCTCGACACCGCCGAGAACGAGAGGTCGGTCGCCGCCATAGGCGTGGACGTCGTAGCCGTAGCCGCAGCAGGGAAGGAGCGTTTTGTTTTCCTTGAGCATGGCGAGATCCTGCGGGTTGGTGATTTTGATGTTGTCGGCATCGCCCTCGATGACCAGTACGGGAAGTTCACACTGCTCCATGAGCGAGGCATCGTCTGTCACGTTCCAGCCTTCGGCTTCGGCTCGGGCATGGGCCATACGCAGTTCTTCCACAGGGAAGGCCTGCGGGGTCTGCACGGCGCGGAGCAGGGCGCGTGCGGGGGTGTTCGTGACGATTCCGTCCTCGTCCACTTCCTTGATGGTATCGGTCACGGCAAGGCCGGGGATGACGCCGCACAGACCGGGCTGTGCGTCAAGAGGCGCGACCAGACGAGAGACCAGTGCCGTGGAGAGGAAGGGGCGGGCGCTGTCATGCACGAGAACGCGGGAACAGGAGGGGGGCAGGGCCTCCAGACCGTGGCGGACGGAGTCCTGTCGCCTTGCTCCGCCTTCTGCGACGGCAAGGCGTACGCCGAGGGAATGGGCGCGATCGAGCTGGCGCAGTTCGGCTTCGGCTTCTTTTCGTCGTTCAGCGGGAAAGACGAACACGAGCCCATGGATACGAGGAGAAGCGGCCATGGCAAGGGCAGACTGCCACCACAAAGGGGCGCCTTTCCAGCGCAGGAACTGCTTGGCTTCGCCGCCGGTGGCCTCGGCCATGCGGCTCCCCTGCCCGGCGGCAAGGATGATGCCCCAACATTCGTTCTGCATGGAACCTCCTGGATTCGTTGTGGTGCGGCTGAAGAAACTGCGGATCTTAGCGCAAGCCCTGAAATGAAAAAGGGAGGGAACTTTCGCTCCCTCCCTGAAAAAAGGAGTCAGACTATAAGCCGGGTTTTGTACCGTTCCTAAGAACAGCGGCTGTCATTCCTCTAGAGGCACGGTTACCCGTACCTTCAAGCAACCTACCCGGAAACCATGAGCCGGGCCGGCCGGTTTCCCTATTTGGTCTTGCTTCGGATGGGGCTTGCCTGGCCTGACGTGTCGCCACGCCAGCCGGTGAGCTCTTACCTCACCGTTTCACCCTTACCGCCCCGAAGGACGGCGGTCTGCTTTCTGTTGCGCTTGCCAGCGGTCACCCGCTCTGGCTGTTAGCCAGCATCCTGCCCTGTGAAGCCCGGACTTTCCTCCCCGGACCTTGCGGCCCGCAGCGACAGCCCGTCCGACTCCGGAAAGGTGTTAGAACAGCTTCTGATCTTCGAAGAATTCCATCTTGGGCTTTTCAGCGGCCTTGACGGCTTCGGGATCCTGGAAGTGATTGCCCCAGTACATGAGACGCTGGCAGTTGGGGCAGCTCATGATGTGGTTGCCGCGCTGGAGGTCGATGAACACCTGCGGGGGAATGGCGATGTGGCAGCCGGAGCAGATGCCTTCTTCCACGGGCACGATGACGGGGTGGCGCAGACGGTTGCGGATGAACTCGTAGCGAGCCAGCACAGGGGCGGGGATGCCTTCGCTCACAGCGCTGCGGTCAGCTTCCAGAGTCTGGAGCTTTTCATTGGAGAGGCCGATGCGGAATTCCAGATTTTCCTTCTGGCGTTCGAGCTCGATCTTGAGTTCGTTCCAGGTCTCTTCCACGGAGCGCAGGTTTTCTTCCTGCAGGGCGCGTTCTTCCTGCAGAGCCATGCGTTCTTCTTCGCGGTTCTGGTTCTGGCGTTCCATGGTATCCATTTCACGGATCATGGCCTGATATTCGCGGTCGTTTTCCACCTGCATCAGCTTGTTCTTGCTGTTGGAGAGGCGGGATTCCTCGTCCTGGATATCAGCGTCGATACGCTTCTGCTGTTCCTGCAGATGCTGGAGCTTTTCAAGGAGCCAGTTGCGCTGGCTATCCTGAGCGGCGAAACGCTTTTCAAGCTCTTCCACTTCCTTGGGAGCGGCTTCGAGTTCGACGTGTACGGCATGGATGCCGTCGTCCACATGCTGGAGAGCCACCAGCTGGCGGATCTGTTCGAGATAGAGGCTCACGACAGTACCTCCGGTACTTCAGAAAGAAAGGTCAAGGGCTGGAACGGATCCCGGCCCGGCAAAAAAGTCACCGTCACACCAGCCAGCTCTTTTTCAAGCTGGATGGCGAAGCGGCGCATCATTTCTTCTTCCAGAGAAAAATGCCCCACATCAAGGATAGACATCGGGCAGAAATTCGAGCTGCGTTCATCATGGCGCGAAAGCAGCGGCAGAGCGTCGTGATATTTCACGTCGCCCGTGATGAAAAGGTCGGCCCCGGCGCGGGCGGCGTCTTCCATGAGGGAGGAGCCGGAACCCGTACACACAGCCACGCGGCTGATCATGCGCTTCGGGTCACCGATGAGACTGGCCACGGCGTTCATGCGTTCCACAGGCAGGAAGGTGCGCATCCTGATGCAGAGTTCAGCCAGAGTCACAGGTTCGGGCAGAGTCCCGGCAAGCCCGAAGCCGCCCTCGGTCTGCGTGCCGTCCTGCGCGGTGAAGGTGCCGGTGGGCTCAAGGATGACACGGTCGGTCAGTCCCAGTTCGTCAGGCAGCCATGCGCTGGGGCCAAGGGGATTGGCATCCAGCGAGGTGTGGGAGGAGTAGAGCGGGACATCGTGACGATACAGCGTGCGCAGTACGTCCGTATAACCGTTGAGGCGGTTTGCCCATTCTGCACGCATGGCCAGAGGATGATGCGTGAGTACCATGTCGGCCCCTGCTTCCACAGCGGTGAGGATCTGCTCAGGCGTAGGGTCGAGGCAGACTGCGAGATGGCAGATCTCGCGGCGCGGCGAGGCAACCTGCACACCGGAACGGTCCCATTCGGCCATGAGCGAAAGGGGAGCGGTCTGTTCGATGACGGTGATGATGTCGCTCTGAAGCATGGATTCTCCTGCGGGCAAGGGTATCTGATACCTTGGGGAACTCATATTTCTAGGTGAAGTTCCGGCCTTCGTCAAGCGTGGGAAGGGTATGGTCCCGCACCGTTTTTCCATGATAAACATAGCCGTATGCGCCCGCAAGAGCAATACCTGCCCCGCAGGTGCGATTCTGGGATTTTCCCCATGTCTTTTTTCTTGGAAGGAAAAATTTTTTGCGGTATGGGAAGGCATGGCTTCTTTTATTTATATTACTGATGTATTCTGTCCGTGGTGTTTCGGTTTTGCTCCTGTGATGCAGAAGCTGGCCGAAGAGTATGGCTTTCCTGTGCGCGTTCTGTGCGGCGAACTCGTGGATGAACCCACGCCGACAGCTAAAATGGGTACGCCTCGTCTGCTGGCCTTTTTCCAGCGCCTCAGCGATACGACCGGTCGCGAGATAAGTCAGGGCTTTTTCGATCTGCTCAAGCAGGAAAACAGCGTGATCATGGATTCGCGGCGTTCCGCACTCCTCATGGCGGCCCTCAAGAAGCTGGTCCCGGGGCATGCGCTGGAGCAGATGGAGACCTTTCAGGAGGTGTTCTATACGCAGGGGCGTGACGTGCTGGACCTCGCTGTCCAGACCGATGCGGCGTCCCGCTGGGGCGTAGATGCCAGCACTCTCGAAAACGCGCTGGAATCTGAAGCTGTTCAGCAGAAAGCCGAAGCAGAAATGGCAGAAGCCGAAGAGATACTTGGTGATTTTGTCGTATACCCCAGCCTGTTCGTGAAAGCCGACGACGGAACGCTCCATGCTGTGGCTCGCGGTTATGCACCCTATCCTGAAGTGAAGGGCAAGATCGAGGCCGCGCTGGCGTCTTCGGAGGCGGGACAGAGCGAAGTTTCTGCCTATGCCTGCGGGCTCGATGGCAGCGGCTGTTGCTGAGATCTGAGAGGGAGTGAACCATGAAGCGCAAACTTACGCTTGCTCAGGCTATCGAAGCTGCGGCGATACTTTTTGAATTGAATACTGATGAGCGTGGGGCTCTGGCTATTGCTGAGCGCGCCGGGCTTCCTGTTGCCAGCGAAGAAGAGCGGGCGGCCTTCCTCTGGGAATGGCGGGCCTACGTCCACGCGGCTGTTCTTTACGGACTCATGGTGCAGGCACCGAATGTGGTCGTGGTGGAATACCTGCGAAGCACGCAGAGCATATTGCGCCGCCTTGGTTACAGCGAGGAGCAGGCCACGGACTTCGTCGACGGTCCCTTCCGGGCGTATTCCGACCCCATGGTGAAGACCCAGACGCAGGAATGTCCCGCGGTTTTCTTCCGCAGGCTTTTGAAAAAGGAACTCACGGATGTGCCCGCTCAGACCGTTGCCATGATGTCCGGCGTCATGGCTATGGTGATGTCTGCTACTCTGGATAAGCTGGAGCAGTATGAATACGGGCTGGAATAACGGAGTTTTCTGAAGAGAAAAGGATCTTATTTGGTGCGTTGCAAGCGCAGAAACAGCAATGGCCCGAGGTTTGAGCTTCGGGCCATTGCTGTTTCTTTTACCTCGGGAGAAGGGAGGGACTTCAGAGAAGTCGCACCTTCGTTCCCGTAAGGCATCAATACTTAGGTTTTCTCTTGAGTTTGCTGCCCATCCAGTCAGAGAGGGCGCAGACTACCACGAAGAACACAGGGATGAAGAAGATGCCGAGGACCGTGGAGCAGACGGTGCCCCAGAAAACGGCGGTACCCACAGCCTGCTGAGATGCGGCACCTGCGCCGGTAGCCTTGAGCATGGGAAGCACGCCGAGACCGAAGGCCAGCGAGGTCATGAGGATGGGGCGCAGACGGATGCGGCAGGCTTCCACCGTGGCCTGAACGAGGGTGCGGCCTTCTTCGCGCAGGGTTCTGGCGAATTCCACGATGAGGATGGCGTTCTTACACGACAGACCCATGACGGCGAGGATACCCACCTGGAAGTAGACGTCGTTGGTGAGGCTTCTGCCCCATGTGCCGAGTACGGCACCCAGCACGCCCAGCGGGATGACCAGCAGAACGGCGAAGGGGATGGACCAGCTTTCGTACAGGGCGGCGAGGGACAGGAACACCACGAGTACGGACAGAGCATACAGTGCAGTGGTCTGGTCGCCGGCCAATTTTTCCTGGAAGGAGAGACCGGTCCATTCCATGCCGAAGCCATCGCCCAGCTTCTTCACTTCTTCTTCCATGATGCTCATGGCCACGCCGGAAGCGATGCCGGGTACGGGTTCACCCTGATACTCGAGGGCGGGCATGGCGTTATAGCGTTCCAGCAGAGCGGGACCGAAGGACCAGTCCGTGGAGAACACGGCGTTGAAGGGCACCATTTCGCCCTGAGCGTTGCGGAACTGGATACGGTTCAGGCTTTCGGGGTTGCGGCGAACATCGGCATCGCCCTGGATGAACACCTTCTTCACACGTTCGTGATGCACGAAGTCGTTCACGTAGGCACCGCCAAGCATAGCCGAGGCGTCGGCGTTCACAGAGGCAAGAGGCAGTCCCATGGACGTGGCCTTGGCATTGTCCAGATGGATGTTGAACTGCGTGATGTCATCCATGCCGGTGGGGCGGATGTAGGCGATGTTCGGGTTGGCAAAGGCCGCACCCATGAGGCGGCGACCCGCTTCAACGAGTTTATCGTGGCCAAGGGCACCACGGTCCTGAAGTTCGAGGGTGAAGCCGTTAGTCATACCCAGCGAGATGATGGCGGGCGGGATGGCGCCGATGACCATACCGTCGAGCACACCGCCGAAGCGCTGGCGTACACGGGCTGCCACAGAAGCGGCATCCTGACCGGGCTGAGTACGGAACTTGTAGTCCTTGAGCTTGATGAAGCCCATACCGGCACTTTCCGAAACACCGGCCATACTGTAACCGGCCACGTAGAGGTAGGATTCCACCACGTCTTTCTCGTCGTTGAGGACGTAGTTGGCGATCTGGCTGAACTGGGCATCAGTCTGCTTAACGGTGGAGTTCGGGGGCATGTTCACCATGGTGATGATAGCTCCCTGGTCTTCCGTAGGCAGGAAGGAGGAGGGAAGCTGCTTGTACACGAAGCCGAGAGCGCCGAGAAGCAGCAGATAGATGAGCATCAGGCGGCCGCCGCGCAGGGCGAACTTATGCACGCCACTGGCATAACGGACCTGATTTTTGTTGAAGATGCGGTTGAACCAGCCGAAGAAACCGTGCTGAGCGCCCTGAGAATGGGCTTTGAGCATGCTGGCACAGAGCGACGGAGTAAGGATGAGGGCCACCAGCACAGAAAGCGTCATGGCGGAAACGATGGTCACGGAGAACTGGCGGTAGATAACGCCGGTAGAACCGGACATGAAGGCCATGGGAAGGAACACGGCGGAAAGCACCACGCCGATACCGATCAGGGAGGAGCTGATCTGGTCCATGGATTTTTCCGTAGCGATCACAGGTTCGAGATGTTCTTCCTGGATGAGACGTTCTACGTTTTCGACCACGACGATAGCGTCGTCCACCAGAAGGCCGATGGCTAGCACCATGGCGAACAGCGTCAGCGTATTGATGCTGTAGCCGAAGGTGAGCAGAACGCCCATAGTGCCCAGAAGTACGACGGGAACGGCGATGGTGGGGATGATGGTGGCACGGAAGCTCTGCAGGAAGAGCAGCATGACGAGGAACACCAGCACGATGGCTTCCACCAGAGTCTTCACCACGGATTTGATGGAGGCGATGACAGGGGGCGTGGTATCGAAGGCCAGTTCGTAGGCCATGCCGTCGGGGAAGTACTGAGCCAGTTCGTCCATCTTGCTCACCACGCGTTCAGCGGTGGCAAGACCGTTGGCGCCAGGAGCAAGCGTGATACCGATACCGGAAGCCGGGTGGCCGTTGAAACGGGATTCGATACCTTCCATTTCCGTACCCACGGCCACACGGGCCACGTCGCGGATATGGACGCGTTCACCATTTTCGGAAACTTTGAGGAGCACATTTTCAAAGTCTTCCACGGAAGTCAGCAGACTCTGGGCCTTGATGATGACGTTGAGTGCCTGCTCATTGGTGCCACCGATCATGTTGGCACCCATCTGGCCGGCAGTGACTTCGGCGTTCTGCGTGACGATGGCAGCGCGAACGTCGGAGGGGGTCAGGTGGTACTTGGCGAGTTTGTCAGCATCCATCCAGATACGCATGACGTATTTGCCGCCGAAGACCATGACTGTACCTACGCCGGGGGTACGGCTGATCTCGTCCTTGATGTTGGTGGAAATGTAGTCGGCAAGGTCGATGCCGTACATGGAATCGTCGGGCGAGTAGAGCGCCACGACCATGAACATGTTGTCGTTACCCTTGGCCACTTCCACGCCCTGAGCCTGAACGGCGGCGGGAAGCTGGGACTGTACCTGCTGAACCTTGTTCTGCACCTGCATGTGCGCCACGTCGGGGTCGGTACCCACCTCAAAAGTGAGAGTGATGGTGGACATACCCGAGGAGTCGGACTTGGAGCGCATGTAGACCATGTTGTCGATGCCGGTCATGTTCTGTTCGATGACCTGCGTGACAGTCTGGTCCACGGTGGTGGGGGAGGCACCGGCATAACGCGTATTGATGCGGATGGAGGGCGAGGCCACTTCGGGGTACTGCGAGATGGGCAGCGTGAAGATGGCCAGCACACCGAACAGCATGGTGACGATGGCAAGCACCCATGCGAAGATGGGATGATGGATAAAGAAACGAGCCATTACTTCTTACCTTCGAAAGCCTTCTGCGCTTCTTCCATGGAGACTTCCTGAACGGGAGCCCCGGCACGCACATTGTTCACACCGTTGAGGATGATCTTTTCACCGAGTTTGAGACCGTCGGTCACATACCAGTCGTTGCCGATGGCATGGCTCACCTTGATGAAACGGCGTTCGGCCTTACCGTCCTTGTCGATAAGATAGACATAGGTAGAACCCTTAGCGTCACGCAGCACAGCCTTCTGCGGGGCAAGGATGCCTTCGGGGTCTTCGCCGAGAACGACAGTGGTACGGACGAAGAGGCCGGGCAGGAGCTGACGGTCAGGATTCGGGAATTCGGCGCGGAGCAGGATGGTGTTGGTGCTCTGGTCCACGTCCACACCGGTGAAGTTCAGATGGCCGGCGGAGGGGTAGTAGGAGCCGTCGTGCATGGTGAGCGTGGCTTTGATGTTGGACGGATTGGGGTCCTTCATGTTGCCGAGTTTGCCGAGCTGCTTCTGGAGAGAATACAGGTCGTCAGAAGACTGAGAGAGTTCAACGTAGATGGGGTCGGTCTGATGGATGGTAGCCAGAGCCTGCATCTGGCTCACGGAGAGCAGATTGCCCACAGTGAAGTTGCTCTTGGTGATGACACCATCGATAGGAGCCTTGACTTCGGTGCGTTCAAGATTGATCTCCGCGGTGCGGACGGCGGCCTTGGCGGCCTTCACGGCGGCGTGGGCCTGCTGGAGCGCGGCTTTGGCGTCATCGTAATCCTGCTGGCTCACGGACTTGGTCTTGAGCATGCCGGCGATGCGCTTTTCGCGAAGTTTGCTCACAGTGAGATTGGCTTCAGCGCTGGCGAGTTGGGCACGTGCGTTGTCGAGAGCGGCGCGGTAGATATCGGGTTCTATGCGGTAAAGAACAGTACCTTTCTTCACGAAGGAACCTTCGGTGAAGCAGCGTTCACGCAGGATGCCGTTGACTTCGGGGCGCACTTCGGCCCAGCGGTACGAAACGGTACGGCCGGTGAGTTCGCGTTCGATGTTCACACGATGGGGCTTCATTTCGACGGTGGTCACGCGGATGACGCGGTTCATCATGGCGGCGGCAGGATTGGCTTCCTTCTTTTTGAGGATACCGTCGAGGGCGTCACAGCCGGTGAGCATGAGGGGAAGCGCCAGAAGAGCGGGCGCAAGCATAGAAAGTCTGGCCATTATCATAACTCCTTGGAAACCAGAAACAGAGAAATATATCAGTTCTGCCAGCCGCCGCCGAGGGCAAGGCACACTTCGGCAATGCTGACAAGATGATTGGCATGAGCGGCGGCGAGGGCCTGCTGGGCGCTGAACAGATTGCTTTCCGTGGTCAGCAGTTCCAGATAGGAGGCGAAGCCGTTATCGTAGCGAGTGCGGGCGTGGCCGAGAGCTGCGTTGAGGTATTCCACCTGACGAGTGAGAGCCTTGACGGAATTAGCATATTCCGTCTGGGCGACGAGGGAGTCGCGAACATCCTTGAATGCACCGAGTACGGCGAGTTCATACGTGGCGATGGCGGCCTCTTTTTCCGCTTCTATCATGGTGACACCGCGCTTGATGGTCCAGAAGTTCAGCGGCAGGCTCACGCCACCGGAGAGTGCGGCATAATGATTGGTGCTGCGGAGGAGTTCGTTCAGTTCGATGCTGGCAGAGCCCAGCAGACCGGTCAGCGAGAACGAAGGCAGGAAGGCCGCACGGGCAACGCCGATATTGTAGTTGGCGGCCATGAGGTTGGCTTCGGCCTGACGGATATCCGGGCGCATTTCCAGAATGTCGGAGGGGATGCCGGAGGGCAGGGCAGGCGTGCTGGCCAGAGAAACCATGAGGGAGCCGGGAGCCTTGATCTTGGAGCCGGCAAGCAGTTCGGCGGGAGAGCGGCCGAGGAGAACGGCGAGAGAGGTTTCGGCGGCGTTCTTAGCGATGCGGGCCGAAGCGAGGGCGTTGCGGGCCGTTTCCACGTTAGCCTTGATGCTCAGGATGTCGAGGTCGCTGATCTGACCGTTATCGAAGCGGTTCTGGTACACGCGCAGGGATTCTTCACGGTTCTTCAGCACGGACTGGGCAAGTTCTTCCTGCCAGGTGTAAGCGGAGAGCCAGAAGTAGGATTCCACAGTGCCGGCGGCAACCGTGAGGATGACGTTGTCGCGGGCGGCTTCGCTAGCCACGAGAGACATGCGGGCGGCTTCGGCAGCGTTCCAGTAACGGCCCCAGAAATCGAGCGTCCAGCTTGCGGCCAGAGAGCCGGAGAAGTTGTTGCCGATATGGCCGTTGTTCACCTTTGTGCTGGCCTCGTTGCGGTAGGCAGTACGCTTGCCGTCGGCAGAGGCGGCGGCGGTGGGAAGCAGGGCATCGCGAGCAACGCCAAGGCTGGCCTGAGCCTGTTCCACACGGGCCATGGCCTGAGCGATGTTTCTGTTGTTGGCAAGGGCCTCATCCACCAGTGCGTTCAGCGTGGGATCGTTGAAGCGTACCCACCATTTGTTCTGGAGTGCTTGAGACTGGGAAGCCTCCCACGTCTGGGGGATATCCATCTCAGGACGCTGGTAGTCAGGTGCAAGGCTGCAGCCGGTGAGGAAGAGGGCGAACACCGGGGCCAGAAGGGACAGTTTTTTTATCATGCGAAAGCTCCCGCATTCCTCACGCTCGTACGCTGCGCAAGAAACAAGGCAAAAAGTTGTAAATCATATCATATCAGGGTGTTGTGCGTATTTTTGCCCGATGTTTCCATCGAGCGGCGCATAGTCCCTCATTATGATTTCCGGCAAGTGATACCGCATATTTTTTGTTATAAAAAATCAGAAAGTATCAACATTATGATAGAAAGAGCTATAGAAAAAACACGCGCTCCGGGGATACCGCACGGTTTCAGAAGTTTGTCTACTCGTCCAGACAGGACTACAGGATGATGGACATCTCGCATGATTCTTGGTATATTACAGTATCTATCCATCAATAAACAGATATGTTTTTACGTGAGCCCTGCATATGAACTGGACCATAGAACAGCTTCGAGCATTTGTAACGGCCGCTGAGAAAGGGTCGTTTTCGGCGGCAGGTCGCGCCCTGGGGCGCGCTCAGTCCGTTGTGAGTACCCACATAGCTATGCTGGAAGATACCCTTGGGGTGGAGCTTTTCGATAGAAGTTCCCGCTCTCCCGTTCTCACGGAAGCCGGGCGCGATCTTCTGCCTGAAGCCAATGCCGTACTGCGGCAGAGTCACCGTTTCGATTCTTGTGCTATCGCTCAGTTCAAAGGTGACGCCGTCAAACTGAACATTTCCATCGGGCACAGTGTTTCGTTCCAGAGCATTTCGGAGAGCATTGCGGAGCTTTCGCGGCGCTTCCCATTCTTGTCCGGCAGTGTCCATATCGAAGCCCAGAAGGACGTATGGCGGCATGTTGCGGAAGGTGTTTCGCAGATAGGTATAGTCATGGGCGAACTGCCTACCTTTTCCACAAATTGCGAGGTGCTTTGCCTGGGGCAGCTTCAATACTGTGTGGTAGCCGCGAAAGATTCACCGTTGGGCCGTATGGAGCAGGTGAGCCATCAGGAACTTACGCAGTATCCGCAGATAGTGTTCAATCGTTCTCTGGATGACGGCAGGCGGCAATCGTCACAGTGCTGGGAGGTGAACGACGTGTTCATGGCCATGTACTGGGCCTCGCTGGGCATCGGCTGGACGGCTGTACCTCTGGGACTGGCTCGTCGCATAGCGAACGATGGTTCCATGAGGAACCTTGCGATACTTCCTTTGGAACTGCTCGATTTCACCGCCATCAATATCTATCTGGTGTCGAACATGAATTTCCCCCGGCATGACGTGCTGGAAGCGTTCCGGCTGGATTTGAAGGAGCGCTATCGCAAATTGATGGAGGGCGGTTCCGCGTTCTTTTAACGTTTCATCACTTATGGCATCATCAGCCAGAGACCGTCTGGGGGGGGGCGCTGATGGCAAAGCCGGGACTGCGTTCCCCCAGTGCCTTCTTCCCTGTCAGCTGAACAGGAAAAACAAAACAGGACCATTCGTTATGCGGATGGTCCTGTTTTATGATGCGGTGGCACCAGGGCAAAGGTTTATCACGGTTCCCGGATAGCCTCGTCGAGCGACTTGATGATGGGATGTGTGAGGTACTCGATGATACGTCTTTTTCCTACATGGATCTCGCTGATCGTTTCCATGCCGGGGACCAGCCTGTCCTTGAAGGCCCGCGCTCTGTCCTCGGCTCCGGTGATAGCGATGCGGGCACGGTAGAAGGTACCGCCCCGATCGCCTTCACGCTGGAAGGCATCGGAAGAGATGACGCGGACTTCGCCGTTGAGCGTGCCATATTTCTGGAATGGGTAGGCGGTGACTTTCACTCGTACGGTATTGCCTTCACGGATGCGTCCTATGTCTTCTGCCCGGACTTCGGCTTCCACTTCCAGTGTTCCGCTCAGCGGGACCAGTGTGATGAGCGCTTCCACTTCACGTACTGCCGACC
>JAFWYI010000221.1 GCA_017522745.1 Mailhella sp. | reverse complement strand
CTGTTCCGCGATGCCATGGACCGTATCGGTCTCGCCGTGCCCCGCAGTGAGATCGCCCGCAACATGGACGACGTGCGCCGCATCGCCGCCGAACTCACCTTCCCGCTCATCATCCGTCCCGCCTTCACCCTCGGCGGTTCCGGTGGCGGCGTTGCCTACAACCAGGAAGACCTTGAGCAGATCGGTGCAGCCGGCCTCGACGCTTCCATGACCAACGAAGTCCTCGTCGAACAGTCCGTACTCGGCTGGAAGGAAATCGAAGTCGAAGTCGTCCGCGACAAGAAGGACAACTGCATCATCATCTGCACCATCGAAAACATGGACCCCATGGGTGTCCATACCGGTGACTCCATCACCGTCGCCCCGGTGCAGACCCTCACCAGCGCCGAGACCGCCAAGGTCTGCGAAGCCTCCAAGGCCATCATGCGCGAGATCGGCGTGGAAAACGGCGGCTCCAACGTGCAGTTCGGCCTCAACCCCAAGAACGGCGAACTCGTGGTCATCGAAATGAACCCCCGCGTGTCCCGCTCTTCCGCTCTCGCCTCCAAGGCTACCGGCTTCCCCAACGCCAAGGTCAGCACCAAGCTCGCCATCGGCTATACGCTGGACGAGATCCCCAACGATATCACCCGCGACACGATGGCCAGCTTCGAGCCCACCATCGACTACGTGGTCATCAAGATCCCCCGCTTCACCTTTGAAAAGTTCGCCGGCGCCAAGGACGAACTCACCACCTCCATGAAGAGCGTGGGTGAGACCATGGCTATCGGCCGTACCTTCAAGGAAGCTCTCCAGAAGGGTATGCGCTCTCTGGAAATCGGCGCCCCCGGCCTCGGTTCCAACTTCCGCGGCGCTCTGCCCTCCATGGACGACATCCTCACCAAGCTGCGCACGCCCAACTCCAAGCAGATCTTCGCCCTGCGCCATGCCATCCTCGCTGGCATGAGCATCGAAGAGATCTACGAGATCACTGCCATCGACCCGTGGTTCCTGCGTGAACTGCGCGACATCATCAAGATGGAAGGCGAACTGCGCGACTTCGCCCTCGGCAACTCCATGACGGCTGACAACCCCGAACTCGTGGCCCTGCTCCGCAAGGCCAAGGAATTCGGCTTCTCCGACCGCCAGCTCGCCGAAATGTGGAAGCGCCCCGAATCCGACGTGGCCGCCCTGCGCAAAGCCACGAACACCGAGCCTGTCTACTATCTGGTGGACACCTGCGCCGGTGTGCATCAGGCCTACACCCCCTACTTCTACTCCACCTACGAGACCGGCAAGGAACTCGAGGTGCATGACAAGAAGAAGGTCATCATCCTCGGCGGCGGCCCCAACCGTATCGGTCAGGGCATCGAGTTCGACTACTGCTGCTGTCACGCTTCCTTCGCTCTGCGCGACGAAGGCGTGGAAGCCATTATGGTCAACTCCAACCCTGAAACCGTCTCCACCGACTACGACACGTCCGATCGCCTGTACTTCGAGCCTCTGACCTTCGAAGACGTGATGCACATCGTGAACATGGAAAAGCCCGACGGCGTCATCGTGCAGTTCGGCGGTCAGACTCCTCTGAACCTTGCTGTCCCGCTCCAGCGTGCCGGCGTGCCGATCATCGGTACCAGCCCCGACGCCATCGACCGCGCTGAAGACCGTGAACGCTTCCAGGCTCTGCTCCAGAAGCTCGACCTGCTCCAGCCCCAGAACGGCACCTGCACTTCTCTCGAAGTGGCCAAGCAGGCCGCAGCCCGCATCGGCTACCCCATCATCGTGCGTCCCAGCTACGTGCTTGGTGGCCGCGCCATGCAGGTGTGCTTCGGTCCCGAAGACGTGGAAGAATACTTCCGCGATGTCGTAGGCACCGATACTCCCGAGCATCCCATCCTCATCGACCAGTTCCTTGAGAACGCCATCGAAGTGGACGTGGACGCCCTCGCCGACGGTAAGGACGTGTATGTTGCCGGCATCATGGAACATATCGAAGCCGCTGGTATCCACTCCGGCGACTCCGCCTGTTCGCTGCCTCCCTACTCCCTGCCTCAGGAGATCATCGACGAGATCAGCCGCCAGACCATCGCTCTCGCCAAGGAACTGCGCGTGGTCGGTCTCATGAACATCCAGTTCGCCGTGAAGGATGGCCGCATCTACATCCTCGAAGTGAACCCCCGCGCTTCCCGCACGGCTCCCTTCGTGTCCAAGGCCACCGGCGTTCCGCTCCCCCGCCTCGCCACCCTCGTCATGCTCGGCAAGACGCTCAAGGAACTCGACCCGTGGTCCATGCGCAAGGAAGGCTATGTGTGCGTGAAGGAAGCTGTGTTCCCCTTCAAGCGCTTCCCCGGCGTGGACATCGTGCTTGGCCCCGAAATGCGCTCCACCGGCGAAGTGATGGGCGTTGCCTCCACCTTCGACGAAGCCTTCCTCAAGAGCCAGCTCGGCTCCGGTCAGTCCCTGCCTGTTTCCGGCAAGGTGTTCATCTCCGTGAACGACCGTGACAAGGAATTCGTGGTCCCGCTGGCCAAGTCCTATTATGACCTCGGCTTCGACCTCTGCGGTACCCGCGGCACGGCCAAGCTCCTCAAAGAAAACGGCATCGAATGCCAGACCGTACTCAAGCTGCATGAAGGCCGCCCGAACATCGTGGACGCCCTGAAGAACGGCGAAGTCGCGCTGGTCATCAACACCGCCGAAGGCAAGCGTACCAGTGAAGATTCCCGCGCCCTCCGCAACACCACCCTGCATTACAGCGTGCCCTTCACCACCACCATCGCCGGAGCCCGCGCCATTGCCCGCGCCATCCAGCACCAGCAGAACAAGGCCCTCCGCGTGGAATGCCTGCAGGACTACTATAAAGGAGAAAACGCATGAGAGCCCTCCTCGCCCTCGAAGACGGATTCGTCCTTGAAGGTGTCTCCTTCACCGGCCCCATCGAACTGACCGGCGGCGAAGTCATCTTCAACACCACCATGATCGGCTATCAGGAACTGATCACCGATCCGGCCTACGCTGGCCAGATGCTCTGCATCACCTATCCTGTCATCGGCAGCTACGGCATCAACCCCGATGACATGGAATCCAGTAAGGCCCAGATATCCGCCCTCATCGTCAAGGAATGCTGCAAGGAGCCTTCCAACTGGCGTTCCACCGAATCGCTGCCTGAGTTCCTCGGCCGCTGCGGTGTGCCCGGCATCGAAAACGTGGATACCCGCGCCCTCACGCTGCATATCCGTGAACACGGCTCCATGCGTGCCTGCATCTCCACCAGCCTGAGCGCCGAAGAACTCGTGGCCAAGGCCAAGGCTCTCCCCGCTGTGGAAGGCCGTGACGCCGTGGCCGGCGTGACCTGCGCCGCCACCGAATGCTGGAACGGTAGCGCTCGTGAAGCCGTGGATGGCGCCTACGCCTGGGCTGAAGGTAAGACCAAGGTCGCCGTGTACGATCTCGGTGTGAAGACCAGCCAGCTCCGCGGCCTCGCCGAACAGGGCATGGACCTGCTCATCGTGCCTGCCTCCTTCACCGCAGAACAGGTGAAGGCCACCGGCGCGGAAGCCGTGTTCCTGTCCTCCGGCCCCGGCGATCCCGCCGCCTTGACCGGCCTTATCGCCGAAGTGACCAAACTTGCTGAAAACATGCCCATGGCTGGTGTCGGCCTCGGTCATCAGGTGCTGGCCCTCGCCCTCGGTG